>CAYXAN010000138.1:0-5587 GCA_964461705.1 uncultured Sarcina sp.
GTACGGGTCCGATTCCCGTTGGCGGCACAATTTTAAAAGCCTTGTATTTACGGGAAATAAATCCCGTAAATACAAGGCTTTTTCGTTATCTCACTATCCATCCGCCTCCTCGATCTTTCTTCTCAGCGTATTGAGCACACGCTTCTTATCTGTGACCCATAGGGGTGCGATCAGAAGGCTTCTCGGTCCGTCTCCGGTCATTCGATGAATGACGGTGTCCTTTGGAAGAAGCTTCAGGCATTTTACAACCAGGCTGCAATACTCCTCCATCGACAGCAGCGGAAACGGCTGCTGTTCATATGTCCTTGCAAGCAAGGAGCCCTTCAGGATGTTCAGCATCTGAATCTTAATTCCGTCCAGCGTCGGTCTGAGTTCCCCAAGATACCGGACGGTCTCCAGCATGTCCTCCTCACTCTCGCCGGGAAGTCCCAGAATCACATGCACGACAACAGTCAGCTCAGCGTCCTTCAGTCGCTGATAGCAATCCCGAAACACCTCGGTGGAATACATTCGATGAATTCTCTTTGCCGTGTCGTTATGGATTGTCTGCAGCCCCAGCTCCACCCAAACCGGTTTGACGGCATTCAATTCCTGCAGCAGCTGCAGTTTTTCGTCATCCATGCAGTCCGGTCTTGTTCCAATGGAAAGGGCGGCGATATCGTCCCTTTTCAAAACCTCCAGATACAGGTTACGCAGCATCTGTGTGTCCCCGTAGGTGTTTGTATAGGACTGAAAGTACGCGATGAATTTCTGCTGCTCCAAAGGAATGTCACCGGGCAGCTTGGCAAGAACCTGACGTTTGGCTTTTTCGATCTCTGCACCCACCGCCCCGGGTGTACTGATTGTCTGTGCAAATTCTCCGGAGCCGCCCTCCGAGCAAAAGGTGCAGCCGCCGTAGCCCAGCGTGCCGTCACGATTAGGGCAGGTGCAGCCGGAAGAGAGTGCGATTTTGTAGACCTTTTGTCCGTACCGTCTCTTCAGATCATCCGATAAGGTCCGTATCTTCATCTGTTCGCGCGCTTCCTGTCAAATCCATCAAATCCGTCAAAAGCTCCACATGTGCTTCTTGACCATATTGACAAATTCTCCGTTGGTTCTGGTCTTGAAGAAGAGATCCAGAACGCTGTCGGTTGCTTCTTCTCCCTTCGAGCCGATAAAGGCTTTTCGAATGGTTGCCACGCACTCCCTCTCATCCGGTGTCAGCAGCAGGTCATCCCTTCTTGTACCCGATTTAGCCAGATCAACTGCCGGGAAAATTCTGCGCTCCGAAAGCTTGCGGTTCAGGATCATTTCCATGTTGCCGGTTCCCTTGAATTCCTCGTAGACCACATCATCCATCTTGGATCCTGTCTCAATCAGAGCTGTAGCCAGAATGGTAAGGGATCCTCCTTCACGCATGTTGCGCGCCGCGCCGAAAAATCTCTTGGGCATGTGCAGAGCGACCGGGTCCAGACCGCCCGACAACGTTCGCCCGCTGGACGGCTCCGTCAGGTTGTAGGCTCTGGTCAGCCTGGTAATGGAATCCAGCAAAATCATGACATCCTTCTTGCTCTCCACCAAGCGCTTGGCGCGTTCTATGGTCATCTCCGCTACTCTCTTGTGATGATCCGGCAGCTCATCAAAGGTGGAATAGATCACCTCCACATTGGGTCCCTCTAAAGCCTCGCGTATATCGGTAACCTCCTCCGGACGCTCATCGATCAGAAGAATGATCAGATGAATATCCGGGCTGTTGGTCTTAACAGATTTTGCCACCTCCTTCAGCAGTGTCGTCTTGCCCGCTTTGGGAGGGGAAACGATCATGCCGCGCTGTCCCTTTCCCACCGGACACATAAGATCCATGACACGCATGGCAATCGATGCACCGGCTTTCTCCAGGCGAATCCGATCATCCGGGAAAATCGGTGTCATGTCCTCAAAATTGTATCTCTTTTTGGCCTCCTCCGGACTCAGCCCATTGATTGCCGTCACATAAAGAAGCGCGGAAAACTTCTCGTTCTGATTGCGGACGCGCAGTCCTCCCTCGACAACATCTCCCGTCTTCAGGTTAAAGCGGCGAATCTGGCTGGGCGCCACATATACATCATTGTCACCCGGCATATAATTTGCCGATCGTATGAAGCCGTATCCGTCCTGCAAAACCTCCAGGATTCCCTTTGCCTTATCACCGCTGTCCAGCTCCGGATTAATGTCATTTTTGTGCACAATCTGCTGATCCGGGCGAACCAGCCCGTGTCTGGCATAGCGTCCTGCCGTGGCTGCCGAAACGTTCTCCCTCCGAACGGGTTTGTCCTCCTTTTCTTCCAAAGCAGAGGGTTCGCGAACAGCAGAAGGGCTTTCCTTGTCATCGTACCCTGCCTTGGCCTCCTTCTGTGCTCCGTGTCCGCCGGGGGCAGCTTCCCTGTTGTCCCTGGTATCTTTGCTGTCTCTATTGTCTCTATTATCTCTGTTGTCCCGCTTTTCTCTTTTATCCTTGCCTGTGCCCTCCGTACCGCTGCCGTTTTTGCCCATAGTACGCCGGGGGCGCTTCCCATGGACCGCCTTTGCATGCTCCTGCTGCTCGGATGGCTTTGTCTCCTCCTGCTTCCTGGCGGCGCGCTCCTGCAGAATTTTCTCATCCTCCGCGTGATCCAGCTCCAGAAGCATCTCTACAATTTTCTCCTTTTTGGTCCTTGCCGGGATTTTCAGTTCTCTGCTGTCCGCAATGGCCTTCAGATCCTTGACCTGCAATGATTCGTACATTTCCTTAGACATTCTCATAAATTCCATCCTTGTATCTGTTACTGTAAAGATTCCGGACAGCGGCTGCGCGTCTGCGCGAGCAGGCATGATAGTTTCAGCATCTGCCGATTTCAACGTGGAGAAGTCACTCCGAGATAAGAGAAGATGCCATCAGGCATCTTCGAGTATCAAAATTGAGATGCGGGTAATAGATACCCGATATGTATTATAAATTTCTAAGGAAACGCTGATTAAATCAGTGTTTCCTTTGAAACCTCCGGTGGATCGCACGGATTTGCAGGGGAAAATGCTGCTTCGCAGCCGGGATCCGGCGGGGGAAACGCTTTAATCAGCGTTTCCCTAATGTTTGAGTATCTGTTTGATAATGAATGTGGGATCAATCTCTATCCCGACTTGTCGGGTTCGACGTGACTGCCGCCGCAGCGCTCTCTCAGCTGATCAGAACGCCGTGCGCTTCAACTCATCAAAGAAACGCCCTCTTAAAGCATCGAAACGCACCGATGAACCAGTGCGGTCTTCATTATAAAATGAAGAAAGTCGGCGTGTCAACGAAGAAGCGTCTGCAGCAGCTGCTGATATACGTCGCTGCTCCGTTCCTTCCAGCCAACCACTGCCTTTTTGGCCGTTTCCTCGTCCGGAACAGACAGATCGACGGAGATGATGGGATGTCCGCCTTCCCGCACCACCAGATGCACCGTATAATCCTCAAAGGTGGAACGGTAATATTCTCCTAAAATCGCCTCTTCATTGGTGATCTCGCGTCCCATATCCTTGAGGTAGCCTCGAATCTGCTGCTTGATGCTGTCAGAAAGCTGTCCGGCAAAAAAGCCCAGCGTCTCCTCCCCTTCTGCAGTAATCTGCAAAAAGGTCTTGCCCCCCATCGTTTTCTCCGTCACAAAGCCATTCTTCTCGATTTCCTCATAGGTCTGCAGGAGCGTTTCAAAATTCGCCGCATAACCGTTTTCAATGAGAAAAGAGCTGGTGCGCGGCATCGCAATTTCACCGCCAGCGCGATCCAACATATATAATATGATCAGCTTGTAGATTGCGACCGGCTCCATATGTCCTCTTTCTGATCTTTTCCGGCATGCCGTGCGGCCGGGCAGGTCTTACTCCTCGCCCTGTTGTGTGCGCGGCTGCAATGTCTCCTTCTGCGTGTATCTGGCATCCTTTGTCAGACGGGCCATCCGCTCCCGAATACAACTCTCGTATCCGTTGTCGGAGGGCTGATACAAAACTCTCCCCCGCAGCGTTTCCGGAAGACAGGGCTGTCCTGCATAATGCTCCTCATAGGAGTGCGCATACTGGTAGTCAATCCCCCTGCCCAGCCCGGCTGCGGCCTGATAATGGGCATCTTGAAGATACGGCGGGATCGGAAGCGATCCCGTCTCCTGAACCACACGCCTTGCCGCATAAACAGACTCACAGGCCGTGTTGGATTTCGGCGCAGTGGCAACATATTCTGCAGCCTGTGACAGGATGATCTGCGATTCGGGCCAGCCGATCCGCTCCGCCGCAAGGCTTGCAGCCACAGCAAGCTGCAGGGCAGCGGGATCTGCATTGCCGACATCCTCCGAGGCGCAGATGATGATGCGTCTTGCAATAAACTTCGGATCCTCCCCTGCCTCTATCATGCGTGCAAGGTAATAGACTGCCGCATCCGGATCCGATCCGCGCATGCTCTTGATGAAAGCCGAAATGGTATCGTAGTGATTATCGCCCTTTTTATCATACCTGGCAACACGTTTCTGAATGCACTCCCTTGCAACCTCCATCGTGATGTGAATGCGGCCGTCCCTTGACGGCTCCGTGGTCAGAATCCCCAATTCAATGGCGTTCAGGGCATGTCTGGCATCCCCGTTTGAAAGCTCTGCCAGAAACTCCGACGCATCCTCGTCCAGAACGGCATGGTAGCTTCCCATCCCCCTGTCGGGATCCTCCACTGCCCGCCGCAGAAGCTCCTGAATCTCCTTTGCCGACAGCGGGTGCAGCTCAAAGATCATGGAACGTGAGATCAGCGCGCTGTTCACTTCAAAATACGGATTCTCCGTGGTAGCTCCGATGAGGATGACGGTTCCGTCCTCCACAAAGGGGAGAAGGTAATCCTGCTGCCCCTTATTAAAACGGTGAATCTCATCGATAAAGAGAATGGTCTTCCTGCCGTAGCCGCCCCGACGGTCCTTAGCTCCGCGGATGACCTCCTCCATATCCTTCTTACCGGCAGAGGTCGCGTTGATCTGGCAGAACTCTGCCGACGTCGTATTGGCGATCACCCTTGCCAGTGTGGTCTTGCCGGTGCCGGGCGGTCCGTAGAACAAAAGACTCCCCAGCTTGTCTGCCTTGATGGCGCGGTACAGCAGCTTGTCCTTGCCGATGATATGCTGCTGTCCTACCACCTCATCCAGCGTTTTCGGGCGAAGCCTTGCCGCCAGCGGAGATTCGTCTGCCGCCCTCTTCTGCCGCATGTATTCAAATAAATCCATGTCTGCCAATACTGTACACCCGTCCCCGCTGCACGCCTTTTCCTTAAGATAGTGTTCAATGAAGCTTCCAGATATCGTTATTATATTCCCGTATGGTTCTGTCGCTGGAAAAATAGCCGGCCTTTGCGATATTCACGAGGCTCATCTGATTCCAGCGCCTGCGGTCCTCATAGTCCTCCAGCATCCGATCCTTCACCCGGATATAATCCTCCAGATCGATCAGAGCCATGAACCAGTCCTTATTCAGAATGTCCTTGTAGAGTCTTTCCAGATTTTCCTTATGTCCAAGCTTCATGCACTGCGGCCCTACAATAAAGTCCACCGCCTCCTTGATGACAGGAAAATCTGGAAAGACTCTACAA
>CAYXAN010000139.1:0-5563 GCA_964461705.1 uncultured Sarcina sp.
GACGGCCAGATCGTATCGACCTTCGTTGAAAACATGAGAATCGGTGCGTGAATCTTTTCCACGGAAATAACGGATCGCCGCGGCCAGAGCCAATTCAGCGCCCTTCGAAACACCCTCCACGCCGATCCTGCGGTAGCCCATGCCCTTCAGATTTTTTATTACTTCATCGAAAATTTCCACCGGAATCCGATCCAGCTTTTTGGATGCATGTTTTGTTTTGTAATACCCGAGCGCGAAAGAGTCAATTCCGTTGTCCTGAAGATACCGGCAGCACTTTCCCGCATGCTCCAGACCGCCCTCGCTTCCGCTGAAAACGATCATGATTTTTTCTTTGCCGTTTCCTGCAGGATAAAGGATTCCATCCCATCCCGTTCCGAAAAAAATATCCATAAGAAACCCTCCCCGAAATTTTCAACATCATACCATTCATGATGTTGAGGTCAAAAGGCTTTTGCCCTCAACATACCCGGATTGCTGCGCGCGTAATTAGTTTTGCCTAACTCACTTGCTTTTAAAAAGCTGCCATCGGCAGCTTCTCGGTCATTGCATTGTGTCAAAACAAATTTTGCCGACCCATTACCAAGTAATGCATAGCAGGACCGGACCAGTCTCCCTTCATTTCTTATAAAAGCTCTTTTGTTTTCGCTGCCAGGTAGAGCGGAAGACTGGTTATCGCTCCATCCTTACGGTAACCGCGCCTTGAAAAGCGCAGTGCATATTCCGGCAGATACTCTGCAATATACCTTTTGAATGAAGGTGCGGATTTATCTTCGCCGCCTTTGACCTCCACCGGAATGATATCCGAACCATTCTGCAGCACAAAGTCAATCTCACTGTTTTTGTCAGAATAATATCGCGGCGCAATCTCAAACTGTCCTCGAAGCTGCTGCAGAACATAGTTCTCTGTTAATGGGCCCTTAAACTGATAATCCGTTTTCAGAAGAATTGTGCTGTTGTCAATGCCTGCCATGTGCTTGAGAAGCCCTGTGTCAAAAACAAAGAGTTTGAACTGGTCGAGCTTGTCAAATGCAGACAACGGATGCTCCATTCTGGAAACATTATAGACTCGGTTCAGCATTCCTGCAGAAACGAGCCATTCGATGGCCTCTTCAAAGTCCCGTGCCCGTCCGCCTTCCCGGACAGCACCATACATGAATTTTTCATTTGGCTTTGCCAACTGCGAAACAATGCTGCGAAACACCATGAGGATGCGCCCGCTGTTGCCTCTCCCATTATACTTGGAAAAGTCATTTTCATAAACTTCTATAAGTTCCCGTTGTATCTGAGAAACCTTGGCCGGGTCTTTATGTCGGCTCCAAGAGGACACACACTCCGGCATTCCACCGATAATCAGATAGTTGTTATAGACCTCCATCAGCCGATTGTGGAAAATTTCTTCAATCTGCTGCCCTTTTTGGATGCTGCCATAGTAAGCATAAAGAGCCGGATCTGTCGCTTCCAGAAATTCTTCAAAATTCAAAGGATATATATCGAGCAGATTGACCATTCCAACGGGATAGGATTTCGGCTTGGCCAAAAGTGTGCCGAGCAGACTCCCCGCTGCAATGACATGGTAGTCATTCGCCTTTTCCTTAAAATATTTGAGTGCATTCAGTGCTTCCGGACATTCCTGTATCTCATCAAAAACAACAAGCGTCTCCCCCGGAAGAATCTTCTCTCCGCAGATCAGAGAGAGCAGTTCCAGAATGCGCTGCGGATTTTTGTTTGTCTCGAAGACAGATTTCAATTCATCCTCTTCGCCAAAGTTGAAATAGACGAAGCTCTTGTAATAGTTCTTTCCGAACTCCTTCATAAGCCACGTCTTGCCGACCTGACGTGCCCCCTTCAGGACAAGAGGCTTTCGCTCCTTGTCATTCTTCCAGTCGATCAGATTCTGAATTGCATTGCGCTTCATAGAGTTCACAATCCTCCTTGGGATGATAAGAGTATCGCACATTTTTCTTGGAAAATCATCATTGTTTCGCACGTTTTGCTCTATGAATTCATATGCTTTTGCACATTTTTCCTTAATAAACTGGTGGGATCCTGCACATTCTTCTTGACTAAGGAAACGCTTTAATCAGCGTTTTCCTAAGAGACATACCGTCTCGATTTCCGGTGTGAACGGGAACATGTCCACGGGAACAGCCTTTTTCATTTGATAGCCGCCCTCGGTCAGAGGCTTCAGATCACGTCCCAGGGTCTCCGGATTGCAGGAGATGTATACGATCCGGTTCGGCTTCATTTGAAGCGCGGCCTGCAGAAAGCGTTCCGAGGAACCGCTCCGGGGAGGATCCATCAAAAGAACCTCTGCCCTTTCTCCTCTGCCCGCCATTTCCTCCATGAACTGTCCGGCATCCTCATGATATACACGCACGTTTTTCAGGCGGTTCCTGCGCACATTCTCCTCGGCATCCCTTGCCGCATCCTCATTCAGTTCAACGGACAGCACCTCCTTTGCCCGGTCCGCTGCGCAGATGCCGATGGTGCCGATCCCGCAATAGGCATCCAGCACCCGTTCCTTCCCGGTCAGTCCTGCGGCGTCAAGGGCGATGTGATACAGCTTTTCCGTCTGCAAAGAGTTCACCTGATAGAAGGAGCGCGAAGAAATCCGAAATCGCTTTCCGCAGAGCTCATCCTCAATATAACCCTCGCCGTACAGAACCTTTTCGCGATTCCCAAGCACCAGGGAGCTGTCATTGTCCTTGATGTTCTGAACAATCGAGGTGATCTCCGGATGCAGCTGTCTCAGTGTCTTCACCAGATTGCTTCTGGAGGGAAAAACAGGACCTGCTGTCACCAGCGTAACCAGAATCTCTCCCGTTGCGTGCGCCGTGCGGATCTGAACGGCACGAAGAACGCCAAAGCCGGTTGCGGGGTCATAGACCCGCAGCTTAAAGGACGGCAAAAGGCGATAAATATCCTGAACGATCGCATCCGCCCTGCGATTCTCAATCAGGCAGTCCTTCACCGGAACAATCTCCCGCGTTCCGGCCTTGTAGACACCGCAGACAGGATGTCCCTTGCGGTCCAGACCAAAGATGCTGGTTACCTTGTTGCGATAGCGATATGGATTCTTCATGCGGATGACGGGCTCCACAGGGCCGAAGACTCCGATGCATTCCTGCATACGAGTGTATTTGCGCTGCAGCTGCTCCTCCATCGGAAGATCAATCATGGTGCAGCCCCCGCAGTTTCTGCTGAAGGGGCAGGCGGAGACTTTCTTTTTCGTACTCTTCGACGATACAGCTTTTTCCGTCGGTGACGTTATCTTATCCCTTGACGTCATTGCCTTGTCCACCCTGCGGGATTTCCACTGTTTTTTGTCTTGATGTTCCATCCTGTTGTCCTTTGACCTGTTCCCTGCTTATTGCTCTTTCCCTGTTTGTGTTCTGCCTGTTCCCGGGCCCGGCCCATCTGCTCCTTCCCTGCTCCTTACCCGACCCGTCCCTATTTTGTCCGACCGCTTTACTTCCTGTCAGCCGGGAAGACAATCCCGCACTGCCTGCGCACACGATCCATGAGCCTCATGGCGGACAGCGTTCTGCACTCGTGCGCATCTGCTGTCTCCTCTCCCCGAATCATTCTCAGGAAATGCTCCAGCTCATATTGCATATCATTGACCGGCTCTCTGCGGTACAGCACCTCTTTTTGGCCGGCACGATTCTGAAGAACAACATTTTCCGTATGGAATTCCTTTCCCCAGAATTCCAGAGTTCCCTTTTCACCCTGCAGGATATTCGGTGCAAACGAGCCGGTTATCTTGGAATATGCAAGGTCTGCCACCTTGTCCCGGTACCTGGCTGTCACCGTCCCCGCGCCGTCGATTTCTCCCCGGAGCATCACCGAGTACCCGGAAACCTCCTCCGGCTCCCCAAAAAGGTACAGCAGCATGTGGACGCAATAGACCCCGATATCCATCAGGGCTCCTGCCGAGCAGTCTCTCCGAAAAATATTGTGCTTCCGTCCCTCCTTGAAGCTGTCATACCGGCTGGAATACTGGCAGAAGCGGATCGATGCCATCCGGATGGGGCCGATGTCCTCCAGATGCCCCCTGACTGCCTCCGCCCCCGGATCGAACACAGAGCGCATTGCTTCCAGCAGCACCGCTCCCTTATGATGCGCCAGGGCAAACATTTCCCTTGCCTGCCGCTCATTGGAGGCGATGGACTTCTCGCACAGCACATGCTTGCCCGCATTCAGCAGCTTCATGGTCTGTTCGTAATGCATATGATTGGGACTTGCAATGTATACCGCCGTTACCTTCGGATCTGCCGCCAGCTCGTCCAGGTCATGATAAAACCGCTCCGCTGCGTGCGCTGCGGCAAATGTCTTTGCCTTCTGTGGATCCCGTGAATACACGGCCGCAAGCCTGCAGTCCGGACAGCTGCTGACAGCGTCCAGAAATTTCTCCGTGATTTTGCTGGTGCCGATGGTTGCCAATCCGGTTGTGTTCATCCTTTTCTCTTCCCCCGCCTCATTCCGCAGGCGCCACAACAAATAAAAATTCTCATTTCACGTACTTTTCCTTCAGCTCCTGTCCTGCGTACAGGATTTCCTCCAGCAGGCCGCGGGGCGAAAGCCGGATTGCCCCGGCGCCGAAGATGATCACCTGCTCCACGAAGTCACCGGTTGCTACGCGCACCCGGTGCCGCCTGCTCAGCTTGTGGGCTGTTTTTTCGATGTACAGGTCTGCCGTTTCCGCTTCCTTTGTATAGACCACATCAAGATTGTGATAACGGTAAACCTCGCCTCTTCCGCCCGCAACCCGATAGGCATCGAAGACCACGATGACATTTTCGCCGGTATAGCCGGCATAATCGGACAGGATGTCCAGCAGCCGGTCCCTTGCCGCCTTGATGTCCGCCTCCGCCAGCTCCTTCAGCTCCGTCCAGGCAAAAATAATATTGTAGCCATCCACCAACAGGAACTCCTGCAGCGGCTCCTTTGGGGAGATGCCGTGTCTTCCGGCCGGCGCTGCGGATGCCGCCGGCCGGCCGGAGCCCTCCTGCATTGTGCCCTCTTGTCTTGTATTGACCGAATTGGTCATATCTGTAGCTTGTCCGCCCGCTTCCTCCTCCGACGGAAGAACCAGCCCGCTGCCGCTGACCCATGCGCTTTTGCGCTCATTGTCCGGGTGCCGCAGCAGCTGCCGGACAGGGCCGTAGGTTTTCTCAAAAATACGGCGAAGCTCTTCCTCCTCCGAAAGCCGGGCCTGCTCCCTCTCCTTAAAATCGACCTGCTTTTTCCTTCGGACGTTCCGGTCACTTTCCTCGCTTCCGGCCTCCTGCGCCTCTGCGGGCCGGTCCACATCGTACTCCTCTCCGGAATTGCCGGGCTGATACATATAATAATCATCCGACCGCAGGTTCACGAATTCCCCGCTCTCCGGCCGCCATCCGCAGTCCACGTGCATGAACTCCCGCACACGATCCCATGGCACAACGGTCCCCGCCCCATGGGAGCAGAACACCGACCAGGTCGGATTCCTGCGGTCCGTGTCCGGATCATATCCCTTCTGCTCCATAACCTCCCTTGCGTTGTGACAGGGCTCGTAGCCTTG
>CAYXAN010000140.1:0-5558 GCA_964461705.1 uncultured Sarcina sp.
GGAAAGCTGTTGTTCCCGCATGCGTAAATAGGGGTTCGTTAAGGAAATGCTGATTAAACCAGCGTTTCCTTAATACAGGCATGAACCGCGTAATTTATGCGAATTTGTCTGGCCTTGAATCGGCACAAATCAAATAACGGGAAGAACCAATGGAGGGGATAGAACATATGTTCTATCCCCTTGTGCGTTTTGGGGCTGAAAAAAGGAAGTGAGGGAAGAAAACGATGGACATCTATCCGGTAGGTGATATGGCTTTGTCTGCAGACTTTGGAAATGCCATTGATGAAGACAGGAACAATAAGGTCATGAGATTGGAGAGAAACCTGCGAAAGGCAGGTATTCCAGGGGTTTTGGAGACGGTTCCGTCGTACAGGGCGTTGATGGTGCGATACGATCCGGCGGTTTTGTCCTACGAACAGCTGCAGAAGCAGATCAAAGATCTGGAAGGAAGAGAAGAATCCGCGGAGCGGGAAGTGACACGAACGATCATTCACCTGATCCCCTGCTGCTATGGAGGACATTACGGAGAAGATCTGGCCGGTATGGAAAAGCTGACAGGGTTGACATCGGAGGAGATGATTCGAATTCATGCCGGCACAGACTATAAAATCTACATGCTGGGATTTCTTCCGGGATTCGTTTACCTTGGCGGAATGGACGAGAGAATTGCCGTTCCCAGACTGGATGAACCGCGGGTGGCGATTCCGGCAGGGAGTGTCGGAATCGGAGGAAAGCAGACCGGAGTATACCCCATCGCTTCTCCGGGCGGGTGGCGACTCATTGGAACAACGCCGGTTAAATTCTACGATCCGGGACGGGAAAAACCGATTTTATGCAGTGCCGGAGAATATATCCGTTTTATTCCGATTTCATCGGACGAACTGGACAAAATTGCGAAGGAACAGGAAAGAGGCAGGTGGAAGCCGGAGCGGGTGGAAGTGAATGCAGAAACGCTGCATACGGCTCAGTGAGCAGAGGCAGAAGAACCGGTGAGCAGAGAATGTTGGCACAGAAAGAAGAAAAAAGAACAAAGGTTTGAGAATCGGCAGGAGGCAGGGATGAAGCTGCGAATTACAAATCCGGGTGTGCTGAGCACCGTGCAGGACAAGGGACGATACGGATATATGAAGGCAGGTGTCCGAACGGCGGGGGTGATGGACTCGGAGAGCTATCGTGCGGCAAATGCAATTTTGGAAAATGATGCGAATGCGGCAGTGCTGGAAATGACTCTGATGGGAATAACAGCAGTGATAGAGGAGGACGGCTGTTTTGTTTTGACCGGGGCAGAGATGGGGGGAGCCTTGGACGGAAAGCCCTTGGAACGGAATCAGGTCATTCATGCGCATACAGGGCAGACTCTGTCGATGGGAATGGCTGTCAGCGGATGCCGCAGCTATCTTGCCATAGAGGGAGGAATCGATGTCCCTTCTGTGATGGGAAGCCGGTCTACAGATGTCAAATGCGGTATCGGAGGCTATCAGGGCCGCGCACTTTTGGCCGGAGACCTGCTGTATTCCGAAAGGAACGAGACAAAGAAGCTGACGGCGGAGCTGTCAGTTGACGGCAAGAAGCATTTCGGGCAAGCAGCCGGTCAGCCAACCGGGCAAGCAGCTTTGGAAGCAAATGGGCAAGCAGCCGGTCAGGATGCTGGAAGAGAGAAAACGCACCAAAAGGAAGCATACCGCAAAAAACCTGTCAGCTATGGCACGTCGGCAATTGTCCGTGTGGTAGAGGGACCGCAGGCGGACTGGTTTTCAGAGGAGGAGCGAAGGCATTTTTTTCATGGAACCTATGAGGTAACAAATGAAAGCGACCGGATGGGAATGCGTCTGAAGGGAAGGCCGGTAAAAAGCATCCATGGAGTGGATATCGTTTCGGACGGCATTGCCTTCGGATCCATACAGATTACAAAAAGCGGCATGCCGATCATCATGATGGCGGATCATCAGACCACCGGCGGCTACGCTAAGATCGGAACGGTTTGCTCCTTTGATCTTCCGAAGCTGGCGCAGCTGCGCCCGGGAAACCAGGTAAGCTTTCAGCAGATTACGGTAGAGGAGGCACAGTATCTGTACTGCCATCCGGAGGAGCGAAACCGAACGGCACCGCTTTCCCTTCCGAACAGGAAAGGGGAACGCGAAGGAAAGCGGCATCATCGGTTCCAGAAGCTGCTTTATCATTACCGCCATGGATAATCGTTAATCGTTTATTATCGCCACGGATAATCGGTTGACAACAGGAAGAAGAGAACTATAATGTGTGCAGGCAAAGAGGCCGGGTAGAGAAATCTACCCGGCTTTTTCGTTTGAAAGGCCAATTGTTCACAGCTGCGCAGCAGCTGCCGGAACGCAGAAAAGCGGGAGGAGATGTCAGATGAAAACACTGGGATACTACAACGGCAAATACGATGAAATTGAGAATATGATGATTCCCATGAGCGATCGGGTGCATTGGTTCGGTGACGGTGTGTACGATGCAGGTCCTTGCCGAAATTATCATATTTTTGCTGTTGACGAGCACGTGGACCGTTTCTTTAACAGTGCTGCGCTGCTGGACATCGTTATGCCGGTAAGCAAGCAGGAGCTGAAGGATCTTCTGAATGAGCTGGTTCGGAAGATGGATACGGGAAATCTGTTTGTATACTATCAGGTGACAAGAGGCAGTCAGGTGCTCCGCGACCATACCTTCCCGGAAACACCCGGAAATCTGTGGGTGACACTGACACCGGCAGAGATCGGGGACGGCAAGACACCGATTCACTGCATCACGCTGCCGGATACCCGATTCTATCATTGCAACATTAAAACACTGAACCTGATTCCCTCCTGTGTGGCGGCGCAGAAGGCCAAGGATGCAGACTGTGCGGAGACCATTCTTTACCGCAAAAACATGAACAACCGTGTCACTGAGTGCGCACACAGCAATGTTCATATTCTGAAGGACGGCAAGCTGTATACAGCACCTACGGATGAGCTGATTCTGCCAGGCATTGCACGGGCACATTTGATTCGCATGTGCAAGCAGCTTGGATATGCGGTCAGCGAGACTCCCTATGATCTGGACACTCTGCGTGATGCTGACGAGATTCTTGTGACCAGCTCCAGTAAGCTTTGCCTGCATGCAGACATGCTGGACGGAAAGCCGGTCGGCGGCAAAGCCCCGGAAATGCTCGAGGACTTGAGAAGCCATTTGTATGCGGAATTTGAGGAAGCAACCAACTGAAGCGGTCAACTGAGGAGATAAGCCGGCAAACGGAAGTCAGCGAGGCAGTCAAGCGAGGAGGTAGGGCGGCAAACGGAAGTCAGCGAGGCAGTCAACGGAAGCAAAAGCAATCACCCAGGATGAAAGGAGGGGATGAAAAAGATGGATTTTACCAATATGACACCGGCGATGGTACGCAGGAGAATCCGGACGGAGGAATACACCGGACAGACATCGGGAATGTGTGCCGGGTATGCACAGGCGAATCTTGTAGCATTGCCGCGGGAGCTTGCGTATGATTTCCTTTTGTTTGCACAGCGCAATCCAAGATCCTGTCCTTTGCTGGAGGTCAGCGACACCGGAAGCCGTGCACTGAGTGAGATAGCAGAGGATGCGGACATCGCGAGGGATATTCCAAGGTACCGTATTTACGAAAAAGGTATTCTGACCCGGGAGGTGACAAACGCGGCTCCTTACTGGAGAGATGACCTGGTCAGCTTTCTGATCGGCTGCAGCTTTTCCTTCGAGGGAGATCTGCTGGCGGCAGACGTACCGGTTCGTCAGATCGAGGAGGGCTGCAACGTTCCGATGTACAACACCGATATTCCCTGTCGGTCAGCCGGTATTTTCCACGGAAATATGGTGGTGTCCATGAGACCCATTCCTTATTCACTGGTGTCGAAGGCTGTCCTGATTACAGGGGCAATGCCGAAGGTGCATGGGGCACCGATTCATGTGGGTGATCCGTCGGTCATCGGAATCCACGACCTGCAGCATCCGGACTACGGCGACAGTGTAACCATCAGAGAGGGAGAGGTGCCGGTATTCTGGCCCTGCGGCGTCACACCGCAGAACGTCATCATGCAGTCAAAGCCGGATTACGTCATCACGCATGCACCGGGGCATATGTTCATTACAGATGTGAAGAATGTGAACCTGAAGTACTGATAAAGAGCGGATTGGGAATGAATAAAAGCAAATTGGGAAGCAGGTAAAAAAGGCTGAAGGGCTGCGGTTTTCCGATCTGCAGCAGCGGAACCAACGGAACAGAGACAGGCAAGGCCGCAGAAAGGACAGCGGTCCGCCGGGAAGGAGAGTATGTCTGTGAAGATTGATTTGAATTGTGATATGGGCGAAAGCTTCGGCAGCTACAGGATCGGCATGGATGCCGATGTGGTGGGACAGATTTCCTCCGCCAATGTGGCCTGCGGTTTTCATGCGTCGGATCCGGTGGTAATGGAGAAAACCGTGGCCTCCTGCAAGGCCGCCGGAGTGGCCGTGGGAGCGCACCCGGGATTCCCGGATCTGGTGGGCTTCGGGCGGCGGAATCTGAAGGTTTCCCGCGAGGAATTAAAAGCAATGATTGTCTATCAGGTGGGGGCACTGCAGGCCTTCTGCCATGCGGCGGGGGTTCCCCTGCAGCACGTCAAGCCCCACGGAGCAATGTACAATATGGCAGGAAAGGATGCCGACATGGCGGATGCCATCTGTGAGGGCATCAAGGAGGTGGATCCGTCCTTGATCCTGCTGGGACTGTCCGGCTCCGAGCTGATTGAGAGTGCAAAGCGTGCGGGAATTCCGTACGCAAGAGAGGTATTTGCAGACAGAGCGTATGAGGAGGACGGCTCTCTTGTGGCAAGAAGCAAGGAGGGAGCTGTCATTACCGATGATGAGGAGGCCATCGCCCGTGTGATCTCCATGGTCAGGAATCACACCGTTGCCGCGGTGACCGGAAAGGAAATCGAGGTCATACCGGATTCCATCTGCCTGCACGGTGACAATCCGAAGGCAGTGTTGTTTGCACAAAGGATTCGAAGGGCACTGGAGGCGGAGGGTGTTGCCGTAGTGCCGATTCGGGAGGTCATTGCACAGCGCCAAAGCTGCCCTGCGGGGCAGCAGAGCCGTGCGGGCTTCGGGAGGAAGATATGGACAGCGCACAACATATGAAACAGACGGATCAAATAATGGATCAAATAATGGATCAGAAGATGGATCAGGTGATGGATCAAATCGATGAAATCGTTCTGCGTCATTCCCAGCGGGGAATGACGGTTCTGCGGGAGCATCAGGGAAATAGGCTCTGTGAAGAGGCCGCAAGGGAAATTCTGTCCTGGGAGAAGGGAACGGTTCTTCTTGCCACCGGCTTTTATGTGGCGGGCTATGCAGAAACAGACGGACCGGCAGGCACCATGGTTGTGGCAAAGGCACTGCAGGCTTTGGGATATCACCCGGTGGTTCTGACCGATTCCTTTTGCCGCGGCTTTTTTGAGCCGGAGGGCATCGATGCGGAATACCTTCCCATGCGGGCAGAGGATGCGGACTGCCTTGCCGTGATCAGAAGATATCAGCCTGTCGGA
>CAYXAN010000141.1:0-5509 GCA_964461705.1 uncultured Sarcina sp.
GCTTCCAGCTGACCATCACGCACAGCAACGGCCCCCAGGTCTCCATGATTCACAAGGCAATGACCGAGCTTCATCGCATTTATATTGATTATTCCCCTGCCCCCATGTGCGTGTGCAGTGCCATGAGCCAGGGCTACGCCGGATATGACATTCAAAATGCGTTGAAGGCTGAGCTGCTTTCCCGTGGAAATGCTACTCCTGTGTCTACGATTCTGACACAGGTCAGTGTGGATCCTTATGACGAGGCCTTCTACGCTCCCGCAAAGAAAATCGGCCGCTACATGTCCCGTGAGGACGCCGACAATGAAGTCAAAAAGGGAAATCATGTCGTCGAAGAGGAGGGCAAGGGCTTTCTTCGCATTGTGGCAACTCCGAAGCCGCTGGAAATTCTGGAGTTGGATTCCATCCGCCTGCTGGCAGATCACGGACAGACGGTTATCTGCTGCGGAGGCGGCGGAATTCCTGTCATTATGCAGGAAACCGCCCTGCAGGGAGCCTCTGCTGTCATCGAAAAGGATGATATTGCAGGGAAGCTGGCCAGCGATCTTCACGCCGATGTCCTGCTGATTCTCACCAGTGTCCCCAATGTGTTTCTGCATTTCGGTTCACCGGATCAGACGGCGGTTGAGGCCATGAATGTGAAGGAAGCGCAGCAATATATCTCCGACCGTCAGTTTGGCTCTAACGATATGCTGCCGAAAATAAAGGCTGCCATCACCTATCTTGCCGCAAATCCTGCAGGGCGCGCCATTATCACCACTGCAGAGCTGGCAACCGCTGCCATCGCCGGAAAAGCCGGCACGGTGATCACGGCATAGCTGCTGACAAACAGGAAACCGGCAGAAAAAGAAAACCGGCAGAAGAAACAGATACGTTTTTCCTGTCATCGAAAAAAGCGTCACGGATTTCTCCGCGGCGCCTTTTTCATTTTCTGCCGATTTACTCTGACGATTTACTCTGCTCTCTTGTCCTCAATGGCCATGGTCGGAATTTCCAGATCCTGGCGGATCTCCACCTTCGGTCCGCCATGCCCGTTCACATAAGCCTCTGTGATGGTGACATGGCCGATGTTCTTATCCTTAGGAATTTCATACATAATGTCCATCATGAAGGCTTCGATGATGGAACGAAGCGCTCTGGCGCCGGTATCCTTTTCCATTGCCTTTCTGGCGATAGCATGCAGCGCGCTGTCCTCAAAGTCCAGCTGAACATCATCCAGCGCAAGAAGCTTCTGGTATTGCCTGATGATGGCATTTTTCGGCTCCTTCAGGATGCGAACCAGCATCTCCTCATCCAGATCCTGCAAAGCACAGACGATAGGGAGACGCCCGATGAATTCCGGAATCATGCCAAAGGAACGCAGATCATCATTTGTCACCTTCATCAGCACATGTTCCGACCGGTCCGACTGGTCCCGAAGTGCCGCCGTAAAGCCCATGGAAGACTGCTTGTGAAGTCTTTCCCTGATGATGCTCTCCAGCGCCGGGAAGGCCCCTCCGCAGATAAACAGGATATTGCTGGTATCAACGGTCACCGTGGGGACCATGGCATTTTTTGAGCCGGCTCCCACCGGAACCTCCACCTCGCTTCCCTCCAGAAGCTTCAGCAGTCCCTGCTGAACCGCCTCCCCGGAGACATCCCGCGAATTAAGATTCTGCTTCTTCGCCAGCTTATCAACCTCGTCGATAAACACAATGCCCTTCTGCGCCCGTTCCACATCGTTGTCAGCCTCCGACAGAAGCTTGGAGATACAGCTCTCCACGTCATCCCCGATATATCCTGCTTCCGTCAGGCTCGTGGCATCCGTAATCGCAAGCGGTACATCCAGAAGTCTTGCCAATGTGCGCACCAGATAGGTCTTGCCGGCTCCTGTCGGACCGATGAGAAGGATATTGGATTTCTCTATCTCAATGTCGTCCATCGTGCCTGTCCTGACACGCTTGTAATGATTATAGGCCGCTACGGAAATGGTCTTTTTGGCCTTTTCCTGTCCGATGACGTACTTATCAAGCTCCGCCTTTAAAAGATGAGGGGCCGGAATGTTCTCCGACGTGAACACCGGCTTCGGCCCGACCTTCTTTTTCTTTTTTACCTTCGGCTGACGTCCAAAGCCGCCTCCGCCGAAAATATCCCCAAGATTCACGAAGCTGACCGTCGGTCCCTTACGCTTGCCTGTGCTGTCGGAGGAAGACTCCTTTTCCTCTGTATCCTCTCCCTCCTCCGGGTCTGCCTCCGTGTTTGATGGCCGGTCCTTCAGGGGCTGCAGGGGCATGCCGGAATTCGAAGAATCCGCCGTGCCTTCCCCCATAAGCTCTCTCATAAATCTTTGAAACTCTTCGCTGCCGGCTGCGTCGAACATCCTCTGCATGCAATTCGGACAAACAGACAGGCCACCCGGCATATTCACCAGGTGACCTGCAGCTTCCTCCGAACGATGACAAACGGTGCAATATCTGATATGCGTATTGTCCTGTCCGTGATTACTCAATGATACTCTCCATCCATTCTTTGGGCGGTTCGTAGCCCAAGATCTTTACCGTAGTAGCTGCCACATTTGCAAGACCGAAGTCGCCTTCCTTCACCTTCGTCCCATCCGGACCGTTATACACTGCAAAAGGAACCCTTGCCAAAGTATGCGAGGTCTTTGCCTTCGGTGATCCATCCTCATTGGTTCCCTTGTCATACATCTGGTCCGAGTTGCCGTGGTCCGCCATAACCAACAGGCAGTAATCATGCTTTCTGCAGGCATCCATCACCCTCTTCAGGTTCAGATCAACCGACTCTACGCCGATGATGGTCGCCTCATAATTGCCGGTGTGGCCAACCATGTCGCCATTGGGATAATTGCAGCGGATGAACTGATATTTGCCGCTTTCAATGGCTTCCACAATCTTCTCCGTCACCTCTGTTGCCTTCATCCACGGCTTCTGATCGAAGGGAATGACATCCGAAGGAACCTCCTCCCAATCCTCCAGCTCATCCGAGAACTTCTCCGAACGGTTCCCGTTCCAGAAGTAGGTCATGTGTCCGAATTTCTGGGTTTCCGAGCAGGCGTAGCTCTTCACCCCCTTCTCTACCAGGAATTCGCTCATGGTGTGCTCGATATGCGGCGGCTCCACCAGGAAGTTATTAGGGAGCTTCAGGTCTCCGTCGTATTGAAGCATGCCGGCATAAAAGACCTTCGGCTTTTTCTCCATAGGGAAGCTGTTGAAGCCCTTGTCCATGTAATCAAAGGCCTTTGAAAACTCAACGGCACGGTCACCGCGGAAATTAAACAGAATAACGGAATCGCCGTCATCGATCGGTCCGACCGGATTTCCGTTTTCATCCGCAATAACAAAGCCCGGAAGATACTGGTCGGTATAGCCTCCCTCCGCACGCAGAGACTCGATGGCCTCCGTGGCAGAAGGATACTTCGGCCCATCCCCAATCACGTGGATATGCCAGCCCTTCTCCACCATGGACCAGTCCGCCTCATAGCGATCCATGGTGATGGTCATACGGCCGCCGCCGGATGCAATGCAGCCGTGGAAGGTGTCGTCATTCAGTTCCTTAAAGGTATTCTCCAGCTGCTCCACATAGGTCAGCGCAGAGGTTTCCGGGACATCACGCCCGTCCAGCAGAATATGAGCTCGAACTTCCCTAACACCCTCCTTCTTCGCTTCGCCGATCATGGCGATCAGGTGAGAGATATTGGAGTGTACGTTGCCGTCAGACAACAGACCGACAAAATTCAGCTTTCCGCCGTTTTCCTTCAGATAGCTGACCGCACCCTTCCAGGCATTGGATTCGTAAATTTTTCCGGACTCAATGCTCTCATTGACCAGCTTTGCACCCTGCGAGTAGATCTGGCCGCAGCCAAGTGCATTGTGACCCACCTCTGAATTGCCCATGTCATCATCGCTGGGAAGTCCCACAGCCGTACCGCTTGCCTTGATGGTGGTGTGCGGCCATTTGGTCATCAGCTCATCCATCTGAGGCTTGTATGCATGCATAACCGCATTGCCCATATCCTTATCGGTCCAGCCGACGCCGTCCATTACTACCAGTACTACCGGTTTCATTCAGAATCCTCCTTGTATCTCTATCAGAAAACAAGTAATGTTTAAAAACATCTCAGAACTTCACTAGTATAACGAATTCAAACCCGAATTTCCACTTTCCGTATCATTAAGAATACATAAATACGTGCACCAATCCTCAAAAAGGGACCGTGCACTTTCGTACACGATCCCTTTGGTTTCAAACAAATCTGAAATTGCGTGCAGATTACTTCAGAGTAACCTTTGCACCCTCAGCCTCAAGCTTAGTCTTGATCTCGTCAGCCTCAGCCTTCGGAGCAGCTTCCTTAACAACCTTCGGAGCAGCCTCAACCATATCCTTGGACTCCTTCAGGCCAAGACCTGTGATCTCACGGATCACCTTGATCACCTTGATCTTGTTCGGGCCAACCTCGGTCAGCTCAACATCAAACTCGGTCTTCTCCTCTTCAGCAGCTGCTGCGCCGGCGCCCGGTGCTGCAACAACAACGCCCGCTGCTGCGGATACACCGAACTCCTCCTCGCAAGCCTTTACGAGATCGTTCAGCTCAAGAACAGACAACTCTTTGATCGCATCAATGAATTCTGCGGTAGTCAACTTTGCCATCTTATGATTCCTCCTAAATTAATTTTTTGCATAAATCACGCAGCAATTATGCCTCTGCAGGAGCTTCTGTGCTCTCTGCCGCAGGCGCCTCGCTGCCATCCTGATCCTTCTCCGCAATCTGCTTGAGTACACGAGCAAGATTTGTAACGGGAGACTGCATGCTGCCAAGCAGTCTGGACAGAAGTTCTTCCCTTGAAGGAATCTTCGAAAGCTCCTCCAAAGCAGCTGCATCATAAGCCTTGCCTTCAACGACGCCGCCCTTGATTTCCAGCTTGTTTGCCGTAGCAGCAAATTTGCAGAGAATCCTCGCAGGAGCGGTCGCATCATCCTTGGAAACTGCGACTGCGCTGGGTCCGTCAAGATACTGATCCAGCTGCTCGAAATCTGTCCCCTTGAATGCGAAACGCATCATGGTGTTCTTGTAGACCTTGTACTGAATGCCGGCCTCACGCAGCTGCTTGCGAAGCTCCGTATCCTGAGCAACCGTCAAACCTCTGTGATCAACAAGAACGACAGACACTGCGCCGTCGATCTTCTCAGAAATTTCCTGTACAACAGGTTTCTTTTCTTCGATCTTAGCCATTGATTTACCTCCTTATAGATTTCTGTCACCGATGGGAGATAATGAAAACCCCTCTGCCTGACGACAGAGGGGAAGAAAACACATTCATCATCCTCGGCAGGCTGCATCGCATTACGTCCTTCCGGACACCTGCTGTCTTCGGCCGGTCCTTACAGACCAATCGCTACTATAGCAGAGGAAGATCGACCTGTCAACAGAAATATCCGCTTCTGAACAGAAATCCGAAATTCGAATCTGAACGGATATTTTCTGCCGGTCATCCGACTCCGCCCGCCAGCA
>CAYXAN010000142.1:0-5499 GCA_964461705.1 uncultured Sarcina sp.
AACACCTATCTGGCGCTTCGCATATCCTATTTCAACGAGCTGGATACCTATGCGGAAACAAAGGGACTGAGCACCCGCGAGATCATCGAAGGCGTCTGTCTGGATCCGCGGATCGGAACGCATTACAACAACCCCTCCTTCGGCTACGGAGGCTACTGCCTGCCCAAAGATACCAAGCAGCTTCTGGCGAATTACGACAAGATTCCCGAGAACCTGATCGGGGCCATTGTGGACTCCAACCGGACCCGTAAGGATTTTATCGCAGATCGGGTTCTGGATATTGCCGGTGCCTACGGCAATTCCGATTCCTATGACAGGGAAAAGGAGAAGGAGGTCATCGTCGGCGTGTATCGGCTGACCATGAAATCCGGATCGGATAATTTCCGACAGAGCTCCATTCAGGGAATCATGAAGCGGATCAAGGCCAAGGGAGCCATCGTCATCATCTATGAGCCGACGCTTGAGGACGGCACCACGTTCTTTGGAAGCCGCATCGTAAATGATCTGGAGGAGTTTAAGAACAGGTCCAAGGCCATCATTGCCAATCGATACAATGAAGAGCTGGATGATGTACAGGAAAAGGTCTACACAAGAGATTTGTTCCGTCGGGATTAATGAAACGCTGATTTGAGTGGATGATAAGGAGTGTCGATAGCATGCAGAAAATTGATCTGACAGGAAAATGCATTCTTGTGACCGGCGCCGCCGGCTTCATCGGCGCAGGTCTCGTGCTGCGGCTGATTCGTGAAGGACAGGCTGCCCGGGTCGTTGGAGTGGATAATCTCAATGACTACTATGACCCTGCTATCAAGCATTGGCGATTGTCACAGATCGAGGCGGCAGCAAAGGACGCCCGGGATACGTCCTGGTCCTTTGTCGAGGGAGATATTGCCGATGCCGACCTGATCAGAAGCTTATTTGCGTCCGAAAAGCCTGATATCACGGTTCACCTGGCAGCGCAGGCCGGCGTCCGTTATTCCATCACCAATCCGGATGCGTATATTCAATCCAATCTTGTAGGCTTTTACAATATTCTGGAGGCCTGCCGGCACTCCTACGATGACATATCCGCAGACCATCAGGGAATTCAGCATCTGGTCTATGCCTCCTCCTCCTCGGTTTACGGAACCAATCGCAAGGTTCCCTTCTCCACGGAGGATAAGGTGGATGACCCTGTATCCTTGTATGCCGCAACAAAGAAATCCAACGAACTGATGGCGCACGCCTATTCAAAGCTGTACAATATTCCCTCCACCGGCCTGCGCTTTTTTACCGTATACGGGCCGGCGGGGCGGCCGGATATGGCTTATTTCGGCTTTACGGACAAGCTGCGTGAGGGGAAGACCATTCGTATCTTCAATTACGGCAACTGCAGCAGGGATTTTACCTACATTGATGATATCGTCGAGGGAGTCCTTCGTGTCATGCAGGGAGCCCCGGAGCGCCGAATCGGCGAAGACGGCCTTCCTATTCCGCCTTGTGCCATATATAACATCGGAGGAGGACGTCCGACCAGTCTTCTGGATTTTGTATCCATCCTGCAGGAGGAGCTGCTGCGCGCCGGTATCCTGCCGAAGGACTATGACTTTGCGGCACATAAGGAGCTGGTCGCCATGCAGCCCGGTGATGTCCCCGTCACCTATGCAGACACCTCAGCGCTGGAGCAGGATTACGGCTACCGTCCTCAAACCACGCTGCGCGAAGGTCTGCGATCCTTTGCCGAGTGGTACCGGGATTTCTATCGTGACCGTCTTTAAGGAAACGCTGATGAAAGCGTTTCCCCCGCCGGATCCCAGCTGCGAAGCAGCATTTTCCCTTGCAAATCCGTGCGATCCGCCGGAGCCTGCTAAGGAAACGCAGATTTCATCCGCGTTTCCCCGGCGGTTTATTCCTCATTTTCTTCATCATTTTCTTCGTCCTTGTACGTTTTCACCGTCAGCTTCCTTCCGTTTGAGCGGACATGAAACGTAATTTCGCCCGTTTTCCGGGTATCAAAAATCCGTTCTGTCCCGGCCTTTTGAAGGCGGCTCATTGCCTCCTCTCCCGGGTGCCCGTATCGGTTCCCTTCTCCGCAGGAAACATAAGCGTAAAGCGGGCGAAAGCGTTGAAGGAACGCCTCACTGGTGGCACCGTTTGAGCCATGGTGTGCCACATGAAGCAGCGTCAGCGAAACACTCTCCTGCTTGGCATACTGAAGAAGCCGATCCTCCCCTGCCCCCTCCAGATCTCCGGTCAGAAGGCAGGAAAAGCTTCCATAGGTCAGATACAGCGTAACGGATCTTTCATTGGCCTCCTCATAGGTGCTGTTCTCCTCCGGGTGCAGACACAGAAGCTGCAGTGCGCCCTTCTGCACTGTCACCCCCTCATATAGCCTGACCACAGGGATGTTTCCTTCTCTTGCCTGCTCCTCCAGCGCAAGATAGGCTTCCGACTCCTCTCCCTTTGCAACAGACGGCAGATACAGAGTCTTAATCTGTATCCCACTGTCCTCTGCCGACAGCAATTCACGAATGCCGCTGATATGATCCTCGTCCTCGTGAGTGACCACACAGGAAATCTCACGAACGCCGTAATACTGCAGCATCGGAATGATGCGGTATTGACCTACATCGGTCTGATCCGTGCTTCCTCCGTCAATAAGGATATTCTCTCCCTCTGCCCGCAGCAAGAGCCCGTCTCCCTGCCCCACATCAATCACATGAAGGGATAAGCCGGAATGCTGCCGCCAGCACAAAAGAAACACCGCTGCGGCAGCAAGAAGCACCCGCAGAATCTCTGCACGACACCGTTGTCCTTCTTTTTTCGTGCTCTGATCTCGAATACAGGTAATGAGAACGAGCAGCAGAACATATGCGGCGACCTGCCATGCGCCCGGAGCACCCAAATTGACCTGCTGTCCCGGAAGCCCGGTGCAGAAGCGGCACAACAACTCATAAAAATTCAAAATACCGGAGGGCAGCATTCCCGCCAGAGCTCCTGCCGGCGTCCAGATGCCGCCAAGCACAAGAACCAACAGTCCTCCCGCCATCACGGTTCCGGCCATGGGAATGACAATGAAATTCAGCACAACGGAATAAATCGGAAAGCGATAACAAAACAGGAGATAGACCGGCAGCGTTGCCAGACTCACGGAGATTCCCTTCATCCATTTGGAAGAAAAGGCCGGCATCAGAAATCCGATACCCAGTACAGCGGAAAAGGAAAACAAAAAGCCGGAATGGAGCAGATAGAGCGGCTGCTGCAGGACAAGAAGTACTCCTGCAAGACTAAGGCCGGTCAATAGATCATAGGTTCTTCGAAGAAACTTTGCCGACAGGCGAAGGCCAAACATCACAATGGCCCGAAAGGAAGATGCTCCCATTCCTGTCATCTGCCCGTACAGCAGCAGCGCCGTCACGGAGAGCACCGCAGACAAGGAGTCACCCACGCGAAGCGGCAGTCGCAAAAAGAGCTTTTGCAGGACTCGATAAAGTCCCATTCCGAGAATGGAGATATGAAGGCCGGATATGGCCAGAATATGAATAATTCCATTGATCTGATACAGATTTTTTATTTCCGGATCCAGACTTCCCTTTTCTCCGAGGAGCATGGCCTTCAGGATACCGGCATTCTTCGCCGTCATACATCGATCCAGCACGGCGCAAAGGCTCCTTCGCAGACGGTGAAGACGCTCGCCCATGGATATATCCCAAGGGCCCGTATGCGCTGCTTCGGATCTCTGCAGTTCCTCGGCAGACCACAGGTCTGCCCCCGTCAGCTGTCCGCTGTAACCCAGAGTTCGGTAATAGAGCTCTGCATCAAACTCCCCGGAATTTGATGCACGATGAAAGCTTCGCAGGATTCCCTCTGCATCAACTGCATCCCCGATGCTTACGGTCTTGTCAAGCTCTTCAGCACTCTCCCGGCTTCCGTCTCCCGCCCGGCACAAAATATTGTGTCGGAGCAGACGTTCTTTTCCTTCAGCCTGCAGGCCGCCCCCACCGGAATCCGCGCCAGAGATAACACATTCCTTCAAGGTCACAAGAAGCCTTACCGTGCCGTCATCAGATGCCTTATATTCCTTTCCTGCAACCACTCCCCGGATGCAGGCTGTCTGTCTGTCCCATTCAGAAAGATCCTCTCCGGAAACGGGATAAAAATGCAGCAGAAACAAGGCAGAGAGAACATAAACAAGTGCCGCAAGGCACAACGGCCTCCTCAATCCGAAAGCTCCAGCCTGCCCGGACAGCGCGTTCTGTAAAGCGAAACGGTGAACCACTGCCTGTGGCGAAACAGACGCCGCTTAAGGGCGGTTCTTTCTTTGCTCCCTCCCATCCGTCCTTTCAAAGCCATGGTAATGGCAATGCACAACGGGAAGAAGGGGGTGAACGGTCCTGCCCAAAAGAGCAGACATGTCGAAGCGATAACGGACCCGGCAGACCACCCGAACAGAGCATGCAGCAGATATCCTCCCCACACCGGAGAATAAACCGCTGCCATCACGCACACCAGAATAACCGCTGTCCTCCAGTCCCGGCACTCCTTCCAGATCCACTGCAGCAATTCCTTTATTTTCTGTGTTGTTTGATCGATGATCCTGCGCATTCTCTCTTCCTCTTTCCCTTTGCCGGGAGGTTATGTACCGTCATCCTGCAAACGCCCTTCCCTCCTTCGAACGGAGCGTCTTATGTACAGTATACGGGAAGAGATTTCGATTTGTTACAAGAAATCGATAAATTAACAGTTTTTTTATTATTGCTGTGAGGTGCTGTCTTCCACGATTTCCTTGTTTTTCTCGAAGGGGCTACTCAGGCTAAGCTCCATCAGGCTTCGATCCTGTTCCCCGTCAACGGTGATCTGCACCGACTGTACCGTGGAAAGCTCTGTCAGGGAATTGACCAGTGAATATACGGCGACCTGCGCCGTTACAGAATAAGGAACCGTCAGAAAGCTCCGGTCGAGATTTACATAGCAAATGCCGTCCCTTGTTGTCACCGACAGAATCTTTGTCTCCTCGTTGACCGTCGGAAACACCACGTCGGAATTCGGTCCCTTCAGCACCTGCTCCACCACCACACGTTCCAGAGCGACATTGCTGTTGTATACCACCGTCCGCCACGTATTGACCAGCCGCGTGCCGTCTTCATTTGCAAAATACAGATGCAGCTGTACTTTTCCGTAGAGATCGATTTCCTTCCCCGAGCTGTAGATGAACATATCCGCCGTCTCCGCACCGATCGGATTTCCGTCGCTGTCGCAAAGGGAATGGTCTCCGCACAGGAAGGAAACGGAATTCACCTCGTTCAGCTGGCACAGTGTATCCACAAGCGCGGCCCGTGTCAGGATTTCCCTTGTCCCGGTAATTTCCTCATATTCCTCCGACAGCATCACCGCTGCCGCTCCGTCCGTCAGCTGAACCTGTTCAACGGTAAAGTTCTGAATCGGCGGGGTTTCCTCTCCGCTCCCGGTCTCCTCCGACAGCTGCGCCAGCATATCCTCCGCCAGCTCCTGCCCGCTCAT
>CAYXAN010000143.1:0-5473 GCA_964461705.1 uncultured Sarcina sp.
TGCACTGAAACCGACAGCCGTTATTTACTTCTCAAACCGCTTGATGTTGTAGGACAAACGCATCAGAGAGTCGGAAAGATGAACATTCTCCACCTGAATCCTGGAGGGAACATGAAGATCGGTATGTGCAAAATTCCAGATTGCCTTGATGGGATATTCCACCAGCCGCTCTGCCACCTTGATGGCCTCCTGCTTCGGTATCGTCAGGACAACAATGTCAACCTCATTGTCACGTATGATGGGCTCCAGATCCTCCATAGCATGAATCCTGATGCCGCCCACTGTCTGACCGATCAGATCCTTCTTCTGGTCAAAGGCTGCCTTGAAAAAGAAGCCCCGGTTGCGGTAATTCATATAATTGATCAGGGCAGAGCCCAGATTGCCTGCACCGATCAGGATCATGTTGTGAACACGGTTCAGACCGAGAATCTTTGCAATTTCATCATACAGATATTGGGTGTTGTAGCCGTAGCCCTGTTGCCCGAAGCCGCCGAAATGGTTAAAATCCTGACGTATCTGAGATGCTGTCACATGCATGATGGCAGACAGCTCCTGAGATGAAATCCTCTCGATGCCTTCTTCCTTCAAATCCCCGAGATAACGGTAATATCGCGGGAGGCGGCTGATCACCGCCTGTGAAATCTCTTTATTGTCCAACTTTTTCTCTCCCTATCATCCCGTGATGTTGGGGTCAAAAGACCTTTTGACCCTGATATCATTATATTAAATTGTTAAAAACCAGTCAAACTGCGGTTTGAATCCGGACGGCTTTTCCATTAGAATGTATTTCGATTCTGTATCACAGCAACAAAGGAGCTCCCATGATTTTATCTGTTCAGCATATCTGCAAATCTTTTTCAGAGGTTCCCGTTCTGACGGACATCACCTTTCACCTGGAACGCGGGGATCGCTGCGCCGTCGTCGGCATCAACGGAGCGGGGAAATCTACGCTTCTGAAGATTATGACAGGAGAAATCAAGGCAGACGAGGGCGCCGTGTCCTATGCACGGGATACGACGCTGGGATATCTGGCACAGAATCAGGACATCGGTTCCGGCGGCACAATCTATGAGGAGCTTCTCTCCGTTAAAAAAGAGCTGGTCGAGCTTGAGAAAAAGATTGCACTGGATGAGGAACTCATGACCAGGCTCACCGGAGATGAGCTGAATCGGCTGATCGAGGAATACAACGACCGCCTTGCCAGGTTCCGCAATGAGAACGGCTTTTCCTACAAGGGAGAAATCACCGGTGTACTGCGGGGGCTCGGCTTTCACGATGAGGAATTCGGTCAGCCGATCCATACGCTTTCCGGCGGACAGAAAACGCGTGTTGCCCTGGCAAAGCTTCTTCTGGAAAAGCCGGATGTCATTCTTCTGGATGAGCCGACGAATCATCTCGATATTGCAGCCATCCGCTGGCTGGAAACCTATCTGGCAAATTATAAGGGCACCGTGCTGATCGTTTCCCATGACCGGTACTTTCTGGACAAAACCGTCAATCATATCATTGAGATCGAGAATACCAGAGCGCTGATGTTCCACGGGAATTATTCCTTCTATGCAGAGGAAAAGCAAAAGCTTCGCGAGCAGCAATGGCATCAGTATCTGAACAATCAGGCAGAGCTCCGGCACCAGGAGGAGGTCATCGCAAAGCTCAAGCAGTTCAATCGCGAGAAGTCCATCAAACGCGCCGAGAGCAGGCAGAAGCAGCTGGCCAAAAAGGAGGTGCTGGAGAAGCCCGTTGAACTGCGGGACGATATGCGATTGTCCCTAAAGCCCTGCATCCGGTCCGGCCGGGATGTCATGCAGGTGCGTCATCTGTCCATGGCCTTTGAGGATAAGCGGCTGTTTGAGGATATTACCTTCGATCTTCTCCGCGGCGAGCATGCGGCCATCATCGGTGACAACGGAACCGGCAAATCTACGCTCCTCAAGATCATCATAGGACAGCTGCAGGCTCTTTCCGGCACGGTCCGTTTCGGAACAAATGTTCATGTAGGATATTATGATCAGGAGCATCATGTGCTGAATGATGCCAATACGGTGTTTGAGGAAATCGCAGACGCCTATCCTGACATGACCAATACGGAAATCCGTAATCTTCTGGCCTCTTTCCTGTTTACCGGTGAGGATGTGTTCAAGAGGATCGCCGATCTCTCCGGAGGGGAAAAGGGACGTGTGTCCTTGGCAAAACTCATGCTCTCGGAAGCCAATCTTCTGATTCTGGATGAGCCCACCAACCATCTGGACATGGTATCCAAGGAGGTTCTGGAAAATGCCTTGAACAGCTATGAGGGAACGGTCTTATATGTATCGCATGACCGTTATTTCATGAATCGCACGGCCAGCCGTATTCTGTCCTTAACCGGTCAGCTGATGCTGAATTATCCGGGCGGACACGCCGGGGAGCCGGCACCGGCCTGCTATCTTGGAAACTATGACTACTATCTTGAAAAGGCAGCGCAGGTGGAGGATGCTCTGCGCCGGGACGAAATCCGCCGCATTGCGGAGGCCGCAGGCAAAAGCCCTTCCGAAATCGCGGAGGCTCTCGGAAAATCCGAAACAGCAGGGAAGGAGTCGGATTTGCAGGCAGACCGCCTCTCCCCTGCATCTCCCGCCGGTGAAATCTCGCCTTCCCGCGAGGTGTCTTCGACAAGCGGTACGCCTGCCGCATCCGGCAGTCAGGATTACAGAAAGCAGAAGGAGGAGCAGGCGAAGCTTCGCAAGCTGCAGAATGACATAAAGAAATGCGAGGCAGAGATTGCGCAGCTGGAGGAGCGCAATACCGGTATTGACGAGGAGATGGCACTGCCGGAAAACTGTACGAACCTCGAACGGCTCGCTGCGCTTCAGAAGGAAAAAAGCGCAAACGAAGAGCGCCTGGAGACGCTCTATCCCAAATGGGAGGAGCTGTCCGAGGCGCTCGGCTGATGCTTACAGATTCTTCTCCAGCTCGTCGCGGATTGCCAGAATAAACCCTTCCGTGTCCAGCACCTGCACGTTGGGAATGGTCGCGATGCCGGCAAGATCCCCGGTCATCCTGCCGGACTCGATGGTGTCCAGCGTGGCCTTCTCCAGCTTGTCCGCAAAAGAGGCAAGGTTCATGAGACCGTCCAATCTGCCGCGCTTGCGCAGCGCTCCGGTCCAGGCAAAAATGGTCGCAACGGAATTGGTGGAGGTCTTCTCTCCCTTCAGGTGCCTGTAGTAATGTCTCTGAACGGTTCCGTGAGCGGCCTCATATTCAAACGCGCCGGTGGGGGAAACCAGCGTGGAAGTCATCATGGCAAGCGATCCGAAGGCGGTTGCCATCATGTCGGACATCACATCTCCGTCATAGTTTTTCAGAGCCCATACGAAGCCGCCCTCTGAACGGATGACCCGTGCGACCGCGTCGTCAATCAGCGTATAGAAGAACTTGATGCCGGCGATTTCGAATTTCTCCTTATACTCCCGTTCAAAAACCTCTTCAAAGATTTCCTTAAAGTCCCCGTCGTAGATTTTGGAGATGGTATCCTTCGTGGAAAACCACAGGTCCATCTTCTTGTCATAGGCATAGCTCATACAGGATCTTGCAAAATTGCGGATAGAGTCATCCTTGTTGTGAACCCCCTGCAGAATTCCCGGTCCTTCAAATTCATGAATCAGACGCCGATGCTCCACGCCGGTCTCCTTCTCGGTATAGACAAGCTCTGCCTTTCCGGGACCGCCGATTTTCATTTCCGTATTCTTGTAGATATCACCATAGCCATGTCTCGCCAGGACAATCGGTTTTTTCCAGGTCCGCACATAGGGCTGTACGCAGTTCAGCAAAATGGGTCCGCGGAACACCGTTCCATCCAGCATCGAGCGGATGGTTCCGTTCGGGCTCTTATACATCTTCTTAAGATTGTATTCCTCTACTCTTGCACGGTTTGGTGTAATCGTGGCGCACTTGACACCGACACCATATTTCAGATTGGCAAGGGCGGCATCCTTAGTGACCTGATCATCTGTCTCATCGCGATGCTTCAAACCAAGATCATAGTACTCGGATTTGAGATCCACATACGGAAGGATCAGGTGATCCTTGATCATCTTCCAGATGACCCTTGTCATCTCATCTCCGTCCATTTCCACAATGGGGGTCGTCATTTGAATCTTGCTCATGTGTGATTCCTTTCTTTACTGACTGTTTTCCTTATCTGGTATCTGTTCAGCACCTGCCAATTTCAATGTGAATCGGCCGCCTACGACAGCAGTACGTCCTCCGAGCCCTCGCGGTGCTCACCCTGACCCGCAGCACCCTCCGACTGATACAAATCATACAGTCCGTTTTTGACCATATTGTCATAGGCATTTGTCATATGCTGAAATGCCCGCACCTCCGCAGTATCCGGATCCTTGGCTTTAATGGCCTCCATGATGCCCCGATGCTCCTGATTGGAGGCGACGGCACGCTCCGGCGTTGAGAGTGTTTTCTGACGGATCCGCATCACATACTGATGATAATCCTCCAGCAGATGTTCGAGCATCTTGGAGGCACCCGCCTCATAAAGAATCCAGTGGAACTGGTTGTCCAGTTCCGTCATTTGTGTCATATTGCCTTTTTGAGCATGAAATTCAGCCAGGTAGACGTTCTCCTCCATCTCGTCCATGAGCTCCTTTGTGATGTGCTCACAGGCCCAACGTGCACACAGCCCCTCCAGCCTTGCACGAATCATATAGATATCATGGACATCCTTTGCCTGAATTCCGGTGACAAAGGCACCGCGATTCGGGATAATACGAACCAGTCCCTCCAGCTCCAGCTGCCGAAGTGCCTCACGGACCGGCGTTCTGGATACCCCGAGCTCATGGCCGATGGCAACCTCTTTTAATTCTTCATTTTCCTTATACTTGCCGTTAAGAATATCGCCCCGGATTTTGTGAAACACCCTGCCGCGGAGTGAGTACTGCTCTCCTGTATCGCGTTTGTGATCATAGCTGCTCATAATGTAATGTTTTCCTCTGCCGAGATTTTATCGATCAATGCCTCAAGCTCTGCATCGGTAATGACGGTAACCCGTCCGCCCGCATACTGCTCGTCCACCCAGGCCTTCACGCTCTCCACCAGACGGGACTTCTTGTCAATACGGCGTTCCTCGGGAAGCCGGTAATAGTTGTTGATCCACAGGGCAATTCCTGCCAGTCCGGAGGTGTTGGTGACAGCAGAAATCGGCGGCCGGTTCAGGAACTTTCCGGTATCGAAAATATTGTAGATTTCCTCATTCTTGAGCAGTCCGTCGGCATGGATGCCGGCCCTTGTCACGTTGAAGTTTTTGCCGACAAAGGGCGTCCTCTCCGGAATGTGATATCCGATTTCCTTCTCATAATAGTCGGCAAGATCGGTGATCACCGTGGTGTCCATGCCGCCAAGGTCACCGCGCAGCTGGGCATATTCAAACACCATGGCCTCCGTCGGCGTATTGCCGGTTCTCTCACCGATACCGAACAGC
>CAYXAN010000144.1:0-5438 GCA_964461705.1 uncultured Sarcina sp.
ACTCGGATTTTTTCAGTCGATATCCCTCCCTTGGAAAGAAGAACCACAGTCTCGATGTGTATTGTATGTGGGAACTGATCAACGGGCTGTGCCGCCTTCAGTTCGTATCCGCCTGCTGCCAGGATCCGACAGTCCCGCGCCATCGTCGCCGGGTCGCAGCTGACATAGACGATGCGCTCCGGCTTTACCTTCAGAATAGTCTGCAGGCATTTTTCATCGCAGCCCTTCCGCGGCGGATCCACCACAACGACATCCACAAGGCTTTTCCCGGAGGCCTTTGTCTGTTCCGACATTTCCTGCAGACGCCGCTCCACATAGGCCGGCACCACCTCCTCGACCTTACCCACATGGAAGGAGATGTTCGTGATCCCGTTGTCCGCTGCGTTCTTTCCGGCATCCCGGATAGCGTCCGGTATCCCCTCCACGCCGTAGACCTCTCCGGCGTCGGCCGCCAGAAAGCAGCCGATGGTTCCCACGCCGCAATACAGATCCCACACCGTTTCCTTCCCGGTCAGTCCCGCATAATGCCGAACCAGACTGTAGAGACGCTCTGCCTGAACAGGATTCACCTGGTAGAAGGACAGGGGAGAAATACGGAAGGACACCTGCCGGCCTGCGCTGTGAAAAACAATCTTCTCCACGTCCTCCGCATTCTCCGTATATTCCACATCCATGACATGCATAACATCGGTAATGCTGTCACTTCCCCAGAGGGTGCGTGTCTTCTCTCCCATGATGACATTGGTTCTGGCCGTGTTGGCGTTGACGGAAATGCTGGTAATGCCCCCGGAGCTGGTAATGCCCCCGGAGCCGGTCATGCTCCCGGGCTCTGTGCCTTTCCATTTCTCGGAGCTTTCCACCGCACCACGCCGATCCTTTGCTTCCCCTGCCGGCATCAATGCCCGCAATCTCCTTACCAGCTCTCCTTCGTCCGGCAGTCTCACCCCGTTGATCACAAGGCAGACCATGATCTCACCGGTGTATTTTCCGCCTCGAATGAGCACATGCCGCAGCAGTCCCTTTCCCGTCTCCTCATCGTAGGCGGAAACCTGAAAATCCTCCATATATTGCAGGACCGTCTTCATGATCCATTGGTTTTCCGCTGCCCCGACAAGACAATCCGATACGGGAACAATGCAGTGCGTCCGCCCGGCATAAAAACCCGCTGCCGGCTTCCCGTTCTGCATCCCGATGGGAAGCTGCTCCTTATTCCGAAAGCGCCACGGATCTTCCATCCCGATGATGGGCTGCAGAACACTGTCCACCTGCTCCGGACAGAATCCGCCGATGCGAATCAGGACATCCCGAACCTTCTTTGTCTTGAACAGCAGCTGCTGCCCATAGGAAAGCTCCTGAAGCTGACAGCCGCCGCACCTTCTCGCAATCGGGCACTTTGGAGCAACGCGAAAAGGCGACGGCTCTACCACCTGCATGAGTCTGGCAAAGCCGTAGCCCTTTTTCACCTTCATAACCTTGGCGATGATGGTATCACCCGGAACGGAATCCTTGACAAACAGCGTAAATCCGTTCACCCTGCCGATGCCGGCACCGTCGGAACCGATATCCTCAATAGAAACCGTAACCACATCGTCCTTATGAAGGAGTATCGCGTTCCTGTCCTGCTGTTCTTTTTTATTCACGGTTTCTGACACATTCCTCACTCTCACACAAAAAGATTGCCGTCCCATTCCCCGGCCCGTTTCAGTCCCATGGTGCCTGCGCGGGCAGGCATGGCCGTTTCAGCAATCACAGCTCTGTCTTCCGGATGTTGGAATCCAGCAGCTGCTGCCAGCCAAGCCACGGGCTTTCCTCGGTTCCCTTCTCGAACATCTCCTTGAAAATTTCCAGCTTGGCGTCTGTATTGTCTGCAAAATTCAGTGCCGCGGCCTCCGCCAATGCCGGCTTTTTGGGGGAACCGAATTCCAGCTCGCCATGGTGAGCCAGAATGCAGTGTCGAAGCTCCGACGACAGCACCGGCGGAAAATCCGGGATATCGTGCAGCTTCTCGTCAATCATTTCCACTCCGATGATGATGTGCCCGATGAGCTGACCCTCGTTAGTGTAATCGTTCTGCGGGAAGCGTGACAGCTCCTTCGTCTTGCCGATGTCATGAAACAATGCCGCCGTCAGCAGAAGATCCCGATTCAGGAAATCATAATTGTCCGCAAAGGCATCACAGAGCTTCATGACGCCGAGGGTGTGCTCCAGAAGTCCGCCAAGATATCCATGATGTACCGTTTTCGCTGCCGAAGACACCTGAAAGGAATGAATGAACTCCTTGTCCTCCACAAAAAACCGGATGATCAGCTGACGCAGGTGCGGCTCCTTTACCTTATTGGCCAGCCGGATCAACTCATTCCACATCTGCTTGCGGTCCTTCTTGGTCACCGGAACATACTCTGAAGGATCGTATTCTCCCTCCCGGCATCTGCGCGCTCTCTTGATGTTCAGCTGGTATTTCTTCTGATAAACTGTTACATCTCCTACAATGTCGATGTAATCCATCTCCGAAAATTCCTCGATGCCAACGCTCCCCGGCTCCCAGATTTTGGCATCCATGCTGCCGGTCTTATCCTGAAGAACAAGACTGTCATATGCCCGTCCGTTCTTCGCGGTCAGCTCGCTTTTTTTCCGGCAAAGATAAATGCCGCTGACGTTGTCACCTTCCTTGAGATCCTTAAGATACTGCATGATGTTTGTATTCCCTTCTATAGAAAAATCCACCTGTTCAGATCCGTTCTTTCACGGCCCGAAGGAAAGCCGTCCCTCCAGGTCAGCCGTCAGGGTCACGGTATGATAGCTGCTCGTCCCCTGCCGCATTACGGTAATGGTCAGCTGTCTTCCGGCCTTTGTCTCTGCCAGTGCATTGATCAGCTCCTGATAGCTCGTCACATTCCTTCCTCCTGCCGCCGTGATGATGTCCCCGCTCTGAATTCCTGCCTCCATGGCCGGGGAATCCATCTCTGTCCGAAGGATATATGCCCCGGACGGAATGCTCTGCTCCTTTTGTACCTCCACCGGGATATCGGCTCCATGAATGCCGAGATATCCCATGCGAACTTCGTTGGACATCTTTTCAATGAGAGGCTTCAGCTCCGAGACGCCTGTAGCACAGATCAGATTCTGGGCAGAGGAGCTGCGATACTGCATGTCAATCCAGCCGATGACGTTTCCGTCCAGATCCACCAGTACCCCGCTTCCCTGCGTACTGCCGGCGATGTCCGTAGTGATCTGCGTCAGTGCGCTGTCCGTCACATCCAATGTCAGTCCCGCGTTGGTCACCACGCCATAACTGACGGAGCCGGCCGTTCCTGCGGGGCTTCCAACGGCAATGACCGGCTTTCCCAGAAGGTCATCCTTTCCGCTGCTGCCCAAAACAGCCGGTGCGATGCTGTCGTTGTCGGCAATTGGCTCCTTCAGGCTGTCCTCAGATACCTTCAGAACGCACATTCCCGTTACACTGTCTTCCGCCACCAGACCGGCCGCTGCCTGCTGCCCGTCCTGAAAGCTGATGCGGATTTCCTCTGCCTCCTCGTAAGCGTCCTTCCCTGCAAGAATCAGGATATCCTTTCCGTGAAGCGCCACAATCAATCCGCTTCCGGAGCCGGACGTATTGAAGACATCCCCGGCCCAATCCGAATCCGATGTAATCACCGTTACCGTCACAACGGATTTTGCCGCCTCCTTTGCCAGATTGCTGAGGGATTCGTAAATCTGCTGATAATCCTCCACGGAAGAGGTCTTTTCCTCTGTTTTCTCCTGAGCCGCAAGCTCCTCTTGTACCTTGGACTGCACCTTTGCTGCAATGGCATCGGTGTCCACCAAACTGGCCGCCTTCTTCTCCACCTCGGCCTGCTGGATCTCCTCATCGCTGGCAATCATGTCCTCCGGGGACATTTCCTCGGTCACCGTGGTCTCGGATAACGTCACCGATGCAGTGTCCTCTACCGGATTGATGGCATTGTTGATCACCGGCTCCAGCACCAGAAACACCGTACAGGCAATCACGCCGAACAAAACTGCAAGAAAGGCCGTCACTGCCGTCCTGCGCAGCAGCTTCTTCTTATTCAGGGGACGCTGCCGTATCTCCTCCCGCATAAAATCTGTAAAAAAAGGATCCGATTCTTTCATGTCATCCGCTGTGCGAATCTTATCCGCATCTTATCCGCATGTACCTGTTTTCCGTTGGCTGCTCACTTGCCGTCAGCGATTGGGCGGCGAATGAGCGGCGCCTGCTGCTTTGTCTATTATCGCGAGTTCCCCTTCGGTTTGCAAGTAAGTCGCAGGAGTTGTAAACTGAGGAAGTCGCTGACGGCTGCTGCTTGGGCGCCGGGGTGACGCTGATGCGGGCATTTTGGACCGGGGCCGGCGGCCGGAGCAGCAAAGCTGTCTGCGAATCCGCGCGGTCCGTCAAGGGAATTGAGAGGAAGATATGAACATCACGGTTTATCTGGGATCAATGGAGGGGAGCCGTCCCGTTTACAGGGAAGCGATTCAGGAGCTCGGCACCTGGATCGGTCAGAACGGGCATACGCTGGTCTATGGCGGCTCATCCTGCGGCCTGATGGGTCTGATTGCGGACAGCGTCCTGCAGGCCGGAGGCAAGGTCATCGGCATCGAGCCGCAGTTTTTTGTGGATCTGGAGGCGCAGCACAGCGGCCTGACGCGCCTGATTGTGACAAAGGATATGCGGGAGCGGAAGGCGGCTCTGATTGAGCATGGAGACGCCTTTATCGCATTCCCGGGCGGAACCGGAACCCTGGAGGAGATCTCCGAGGTCATGTCCCTGGTTTCGTTGAAGCAGCTCTCCGCCCCCTGCATCCTCTACAATCTGGACGGCTATTATGACAGCCTGAAGGATCTGCTCCACACCATGATCCGGGAGGGTCTCTCGGATGAGGGGCGGCAGGAGGGCATTGAATTTGCGGACAATCTGTCGGACATCGTCAGTATCCTGACACACTCCCCGCACGGATCCTGCCGGTGATTTGGACGATCCCTTGCCGGCTCGAATCCCTTATTGCCCCGGGTCACTTGTCGCCCGGGTCACTTATCGCCTTGGTCACTTGTCGCCCCGGTTTCTGCTCCGGGTAGATCACCTGGCTGACGACGTACTGTCCGTCATTGACAAAGATTTCAATCAGATTGCGTTCTGCGTAGATTTCCAGGCTGCACTCTTTTCCCACATAGGGAGTTCTGCTCATCCGATGCCAGACGGCATTCTCCGGCAGCAGTCCTGTTCGATCTGCGCACACGCAGCCATCCCGCAGGGAGATTTCAACTCCGTTTACTCTAAGGCTTTCCCCGTTCCGCATCACGGCACAGACTCGGCTTCTGTTTTCCTTCTCCCACCGCGTCAGCTTCTCATCTTCCGATGAACGTGCCGCATCTGCGAAATACTCCCGCACATTTGGATGAACGGGCGTCACAATTTCTCC
>CAYXAN010000145.1:0-5391 GCA_964461705.1 uncultured Sarcina sp.
CGGAGGGGTCTCTTATTTTTCCGAGGGAGCCGATTGTCAAGGTCATTGCACCGATCATGGAGGCGCAGCTGGTTGAGACGGCCATCCTCTGCATCGTCAACCACCAGAGCCTGATTGCAACGAAGGCGGCGCGGATCTGTTATGCCGCCAAGGGCGCCCCGGTTATGGAGTTCGGTCTGCGCAGAGCTCAGGGACGGGATGCCGGAACGTACGGTGCAAGAGCCGCCGTCATTGCCGGCTGCTGCGGCACCTCCAATGTCCTGTGCGGCGAGCTGTTCCACGTGCCGGTTCTGGGGACGCATGCCCACAGCTGGATCATGAGCTTCGACAGCGAATTTGAGGCATTCAAGACCTACGCGGAGCTGTATCCGTCCGCATGTACGCTCCTGGTGGACACCTATGACACCTTGGGAAGCGGCATTCCCAATGCCATTAAAACCTTTGATTACATGAGGGAGAACGGGCTGCCTACCGATCACATCGGCATTCGCCTCGATTCCGGCGATCTGTCCTATCTGACAAAGGAAGCGCGGAAGATGCTGGATCAGGCAGGATATCCTCAGGCAAAGATCACCTGCTCCAATGACCTGGACGAGCACCTGATTGCCTCCCTGTATCAGCAGGGTGCCTGCATCGACTCCTTCGGCGTCGGCACAAATCTGATTACCGCCAAGGATAACCCCAGCTTCGGCGGTGTATATAAGCTGGCCGCCGTACAGCGGGAGGACGGTACCTTTGAACCGAAAATCAAGCTCTCGGAAAATACGGAGAAGATTACAAACCCCGGGGACAAGAAAATTTACCGTGTCTATGAGAAGGCAAGCCACAAGATCAAGGCGGATCTGATTTGCTTTGCCGATGAGGTATACTCCGAGGACGAGATGCTCCTTCTCTTTGATCCCAAGGAAACCTGGAAGAGGACGCTGCTGCGGCCGGGTGATTTTGAGCTTCGGGAGATGCTGGTCCCTCTGTTTCGGGACGGTGAATGCGTTTACCGGTCCCTTCCCACCATGGAGATCCGGGACTACTGCCTGAAGGAGCAGGATAGCCTCTGGGAGGAATCGCGCCGTCTTGAGAACCCTCACCAGATCCACGTGGACCTGTCCCGTAAGCTGTACGATACCAAGCTGGAGCTGCTGAGCCGGAGCCGTTAAAACAAAAAAAGCCTTTTGAAAAAAGACAGCAGAGCACGTATCTATGAAGTGCTCCGCTGTCTTTTTCTGTTGTCGTCCATCTTGATTTCCGGCATCAATTCCCGGTCGATAATATTCAGCATTTTCTCGAGCGTTTCGAGCTCCTCCTTTGTGAAACGCTTTTCGCAGCGCTCCACAATCGTCTGCAGATAATTATCGTTGATGCGATTGTACTCCAGAAACTTCTGCGTCGGGTGCAGATGAAAGGCCCGCTTATCCTCCTTGGAGCGAACCTTGGTCAGGTACCCTTTGCGAATCAGGCTGTTGATGCGAACCGCTGCATTGGGACTGGAAATGCCGACCATCTCCGAAAATTCCGAAACCGTAGGCTCATGCATGTTGTGAATGACCTCCATGCTGAACGCCTCCACGGTTGTCAGCGTAGCCTCTCTTTCATCAAAGCGTGACATGATCTGCATGTAAAAATGCATCCGCAGTCCGCTGTATACCTTGTTCAATGCCTCTGTCAGCATATGCCCCCACCTGACTCACTCATACCGATTTTCAGGAAAACGCTTCCCTTTGCGTTCCCCCATTATACGCTACGGTCACCTCCTTATGTCAAATGCGGGGTACCGGGGTCAAAAGGCGGGCGCTCCGATGAGAGCTTGCTCTCGTACTCTCGTAAGAAGTGCCCGTCTTCTGACCCCCGGAGCATCATGCGAGACCGCTCACACAACAGCAAACAGAAGCTCTGCCTCGCAGACACGCCTGCCGTTTACCACGGCCGCCGCCCTTCCGATTCCGACCGTTCCTTTTCGTTCCGTGATTTCGCAGGACAGCTCCACCACATCCCCCGGCTGTACCTGTCTTCGAAACCTTGCCCTTTGAACACCGCCGAAAAGCGGCAGCTTCCCTTCGTATTCCGGAAGGGAAAGAACCTCCACCGCACCGGTCTGTGCCAGGGCCTCCAGCAAAAGAACTCCCGGCAGCACCGGATGTCCCGGAAAATGTCCCGAAAACCAGGGAGCCTGCATACTGACGCACATTCTTCCCCTGGCCCAGCTTCCCGGTTCATAATCATCGATGCAATCCACCAGTGCAAAAGGATATCGATGCGGCAGGATCTTAGCAATCCGTGCTGCGTCCAACGTTCGCGGCGTTCTTGCCTCCTTCTGATTGTCGTCGACTGTTTCCTGCATATTCGTTCCTCCCATTGTCCTTCCCTGCCGCACAGACGCCGGAAGACACCTTCTGTGCCGCCCCGCCCTCTCATCCGGCCGGCGAAAAAAGCAGTATTTTCCCTACGCCCGGCGGAAAATCAGGCAGGCATTATGCCCTCCAAAGCCAAGACCGTTGGATAGGACATGCTTCAGCTCTGCCGAATATCCTTTGTTCGGTACATAATTCAGATCACACTCCGGGTCCGCCTTTTGATATCCGACGGTGGGAGGCACGAAGCCATCCTCCAACGCCTTCACGCAGAATACGGCCTCCACGCCTCCGGCTCCTCCCAAAAGATGCCCTGTCGCAGATTTTGTGGAGCTCACCGGAATTTCGTAGGCATGCTGTCCCAGCACGGCCTTCAGTGCCTTTGTCTCCCCTGCATCATTCAGATGTGTCGAGGTTCCGTGCGCATTGACATAGTCAATCTCCTCCGGCATGAGGCCGGCGTCCTTCAATGCCAGCTTCATGCAGGCAGCGCCGCCGATCCCCTCCGGTGCCGGTGCCGTGATATGATAGGCATCGCAGTTTGCCCCGTAGCCCACGATTTCCGCAAGAATCCGCGCGCCCCGCCGAAGTGCCCGCTCCTTCTCCTCCAAAACCAGAATGCCGGCCCCTTCTCCCATGACAAAGCCGCTTCGTTCCGCATCGAAGGGAATGCTGGCCCGATCCGGATCCTCACCCTTACACAGTGCCTTCATTGAAGAAAAGCCGCCGATGCCAAGAGGTGTAATCGCCGCCTCTGTCCCGCCGCAGACCATCAGGTCCTCATAGCCGTCACGAATCCGGTGAAACGCATCTCCGATGGCGTTATTCCCGCCGGCGCAGGCCGTCACCGGACAGCTGCAGAAGCCGCCAAGGCCATAATCGATCGCAATCCTGGCCGCTGCCATATTGGAGATGGTCATGGGAATAAAGAAGGGACTCACCTTCTCATATCCCCTTTCCATTCCGCGCAAATGCTCCTTCTCAATCACGGACAGACCGCCGATCCCACTCGAAACAATGACTCCGGCGAACGCCTTGTGCCCCTCCCTCGGTATCGCTGCCATTTCCAGTGCTTCGGCCGCTGCATACATGGCAAACTGCGTAAAACGGGCCATATGCATGGATTCCCGTCGGTTCAGCCGCCGGGAGGGATCAAAATCCGGAACCTCCGCCGCGAGCTTCACCTCAAATTCCGAAGCATCAAAGTGTGTGATCGGTCTGATGCCATGGTGGCCGGCGCAAATTTGCGGCCAGCTCTCCTCTACGCTGCTGCCCAGAGGATTCACCGTACCGATTCCCGTTACCACAACCTGTCGTTTCATTGCCCTTCCTTTCTGCGTTCAGAAAAAACCGAAGCAATCCGCGTTCCTCTAACCCATACCTCCGTCTACGCCCAGAACCTGTCCTGTGATATAGGAAGCTTCCTCCGATGCCAGGAAGGCAACTGCAGCCGCAACCTCCCTTGCTCTCCCGCTTCGCCCCGCCGGAATCCCTGCCAGCATTGCGTTCCTTTGTGCATCGGTAAGAACAGACGTCATATCTGTTTCGATCATTCCCGGTGCCACTGCATTAACCGTAATTCCTCTCGACGCCAGCTCCTTGGCAAGGCTTTTGGTCAGTCCGATCACGCCGGCCTTGGAGGCGGCATAATTCACCTGCCCGGCGTTGCCGTGTATTCCCACGACGCTGGACAGATTGATGATGCGTCCGCTCCTTCTTCGGAGCATTCCTCGGCACACCGCCCTGCAGCACAAAAAGGTGCCCTTCAGATTCACCCGAAGAACCCGATCGAAATCATCCTCCCTCATGGTCAGCATCAGGCCGTCCGCCGTGATGCCGGCATTGTTGACCAGCACATCAATCTGCCCCAGCTTTCTTTCTGCCGTTTCCATGGCAAGGGCAGCCCCCTCTGCCGTTGAAATATCAGCCTGCACGGCCGTCATATGTCCGCCGGAAAAATCGGCGGCCAGACGCAGAGTCTCCTTCGCCGCCTCCTCATTTCCCGCATAGACAATGCACACATCGCAGCCCTCTTCCGCCAGCTTCAGAGCAATGGCGCGCCCGATGCCCCTGCTTCCTCCGGTAACAACCGCCGTTCTCTTTCCTTCCATTTCCTCTCCTGTCGGAAAACGCTGATTCCATCAGCAGTTTCCTGAATACCATTCCAGAAAGCCCTGCAGGTCTTCCCTCGTTTCGATGCTGAACACGTTCCGTCCCTTGACCCCCGCATTCCTTGCCGTCTTCCGAACCAATCCCGCCAAGGTTCTGCCCGGCCCGATTTCCACGAAGGTGTCGACATCCTTCTCCAAAAGGCGCCGCAGGATTGCCTCCATGCGGACGCAGGACTCCACCTGCCGCACCAGAAGCTCCGCAACCTCTTCCTCTTCCTTTTTTTCTCGCCCAAGGCAATCAAACAGAACCGGGATCTGCATCGCCATAAAGGGAATCTCCCGAAACCATTTTCGCAGGGCATCTCCTGCCGGCTTCATCAGGCTTGTATGAAACGGGCCGCTGACAGCCAGTGAAATACACCGGCCTGCCCCCGCCTCCTTCGCGAGCTCCTCTGCGCGGTTCACCGCGCTCCTTTCGCCGCCGATGACAAGCTGCCCCGGACAATTGTAATTGCAGATACTGACCACCCTTCCTGTCTCGGCGGCGGCCCTCTCACAGCAGACACGCAAAGGCTGCTCCTCCAACCCGAGGACAGCTGTCATACCGCAGTCAATTCCTGCTGCCGCCTGCTGCATTGCCTTCCCCCGGAAGGCCGTTGTTTCCACCGTTTGCTTTGCATTCCAGACACCGGCAGCATATAAGGCGGCGTATTCTCCCAGGGAAAGTCCCGCCGCATAGTCCGGGTGAACTCCGTTTTCTGTCAGTAAATCCGTGATTCCAACGGCAACCGCCGTCATACAGGGCTGCGTATATTCTGTGGAAATCAGCTGATGCTCCGGATCCTCAAAGCATACTCTGTGACGATCAAAATCCAGCCGGCCCGCATCAAAGGCTGCCCGAAAAACCGGCTCCTGCTCGTACAGATCTCTTCCCA
>CAYXAN010000146.1:0-5375 GCA_964461705.1 uncultured Sarcina sp.
AGTACACTCTGCACAATTCCGGTCAGTTTCACTGTTTGTGCTTTGTGCATAAACAGCACCTGCGTATGAGCTTCCTTCTTTGTGTCAGCAAAATGTTGGAAAAATTTCCGGGATAGTATATGTTTAACCCATGCTAGCATAACAAGTCAGCCAATGCCTCTTAAGGAATTAGGAACCGGTCACGAGAAAGAAGGTTACAAGTTAATTATGAATAACACGAAACTTTCCTTGCGCGAAAAGGTCGCATATGGATGCGGCGACTTTTCGTATGCTCTGATTTACGCCTTCCTGACTACGTTTATTTTGGTTTACCTGACCAATGTCGCACATCTTTCCAACACCGCGGCTGGTGTGCTGGTTTTGCTGGCCAACGTCTTTGACGCAGTCAATGATCCGATCATTGGATTTGTTGCCGACAGACGGAAGCCCAGCAAAAAGTGGGGCCGTTATCGCGGCTGGATCATTGCATTCTGCGCCCCGTCTTCCATGTTCGTCGCACTGTGTTTCTTTGTTCCTCAAATCAGTGCAACGGGCCGAATTATTTACGCCTATGCTACTTATCTGATCTGGACTGTTCTGAAAACCTGTGTTCAGGTCCCCTACGCGGCCATGAGCACCGCTATCACGCTGGACTCCGGTGAGCGTTCGGCGTTAGGTGCCATACGTGACTGGGGCAATAACATCGGCGGCCTGGTCATCAGCTTCGTCGCGGTCAACATCGTTGGTCATTTCGGCAGTGACAGTCCCACGGGCTACCGTATTGCCGTTGTTTGTCTCGCCATCCTATCCTGCGCGGGTTATATGTTTACCGCATTGGGCACGAAGGAGCGTGTCACGGATGAATTCCTGATGCACGAGCACGAAGGGGGGACCGGCAAAACTCAAAAATATTCTCTCCTGCCGACATTGAAAGCAATTTTCAAAAACCGTTACGCGGTCGCTCTGATCATTTTCAGCACCATGGGACTGCTGGTCATCAGCGTCCGCATGAACCTGACCGCCTACTTCTGCATGGAATATTTGGGAGATTATGAACTGAACACAATGGGCGTTATGGTATCCTTCCTGTATATTTTCCCCGTGGTCGGCGAGCTGTTTGTCCCCTCGCTCACCAAGCGGATCGGAAAACGCGCTACCCTGACGATCGGCGCCTGCTGTTACATTATGGTCGGTATCCTGTCCCTGATCGCACGGCAGAACATCATCATGGTTTATGTGGCCGGTGCGTTTATCGGTATCGGCTCCTGCTTTACCCTGTGCGTGGTCTGGGGCGCAATTCCTGACGCCAGCGATTATGGAGAACTGAAGTTCGGCATCTCTGTTCCCGGTATGCTGTGTTCTTTTGTCACCCTGGCCATGGGCTGCGGCACCGGTATTGCCGGCACCATTGCCACCGGGATCCTGAACCTGGTCGGCTACGATGCCTCTCTGGAAGTGCAGGCCGCTAATGTCGGTCATGGGATCTACCTCGCTTTTGGTATCGTGCCCATTATCTTAGGTGCGATCATGCTGCTGGCCTGTGCGTTCTATACGCTGTCCGCCGAAAAGATGGATGAGATCCATCGCCAGATCGAGGAACGCGAAAGCATGGCTGAGAACGGCGCAAAACAATAATCACACTTTGATATCTCGTTTTGGCGGCGGAAGAGTCATCTTCCGCCGCCAAAATACAATACGCGCCCCCATTTGTGGGGCCCGCACGATCCTTTCATGATTGGATCAGCCTTAAAGTTCTGCGAAAAGGGCAAGGCCCGAAAGATGGCACATCCGGCGCCGCGGCACCTCTGTTTTGCCTTCCGCGCATGAAAAAAGCCCAGCATCAGCTGGGCTTTTTCGACAGGCTGAACAGCATCCGCGGAAGCAGGCGCCGCGCAAAACATTTATTCAGTATTTACATCCTCGATACCCGGTATGCTGTCGCTCAGAATGAGCACTTCAAAGGATTGCATCAGCTTCAGCCGGGCGTCGGCATCGTCCAGCTTTGTCTGAAGGAGGTTCTCCATCTTTCGGACGTGATAGATGATACTGTTGCGGTGCATAAAGAGCAAATTCGCTGTTTCATTCAGTTTACCGTTACATTGCAGGTAGGCATACAGGACCTGAATTGGATTGGACTTTGCGGATTGGGTATATTGGACCAATTCAAGGAGCTTCTGATCGCACAGATATTTCCCGTTCATGCTCTGCATCGCGCACATTGTGACGTAAAACGAAACCAAGTCCGCAAATTGAAACACTTCGTTATCCGCCACGACCGAGGGGAGCTGAAACTGCTTCACAAATTTGCTGTTTATCCGCATTTTCCCGATCTGCTCCGCTTTTACCGCCTGCAAATAGGCGGCGGGAAGTTCCAACAGGGAATGGAATTGCGCGCTGATACCGCAGGTCAAATTATTTTCCTTCAAAATCGGCCGCAAACTCTGAAGGTATTCCTCCAGAATACGATTTGGATCAGATTCGCCGCAGTTGCCGCCGACCAATACCAAAATACTGTCTTCGTGCACGAAAGCTTTTGACAGCGCGTGCATATCAGACAGCCGGGACAGGAAAAACTCAAGCGGCACATGGTTCGTGTCGGGGAAATCCATCCGAAGAAGAAAGTATGGCGCGTTTATTTTGATCATCAGGAAGGACGCGCGGGATTCTATGGCCGTAAGGTTGATATCTTTTTGCTGCAGCAGATCCAGAAACAGATACTCGTATTCCAGCCGGGTCGACCGCTCCAACGCGCTGGTGGCCGCCAGCACAAGCGACAGCTTTTCGTGGAGCCGCTTTATCAATTCCAGTCTGGCATAGGTCAGTTCGACCGCAGAAAAGGGGACGTACAGCACAGTGCGCAAGCTTCCGTTCAATACGATTGGAAACATGATGCGATTATATGGCGAAAGCGCATCCGGTCCGATCTCCTGCGCCTGTTCAGTATAAAAATCGTTCGGGAAATACTTCAAAGCCGCCATTTGGGAAACAGTCTTTGGCGACAGAGTGTGCTGAGTTTGCAGTTCCTGAAAAATCGGGTCGTCAGTCTCGCCAAAATCAACGAGGCAGATCAACTTCAAACTGGGGTCATAAAGTGCTAACGGCGCTTCGATGACAGAAACGCTCATCTCCAAAAAATCCTGCGGCGTCCTGTTTTGAATGATCCCCATATTCATGGCGTTTTCCCATGAATGGAATTGCTCCAGCAGGCTCTGCATTTCGTTCATTACAGTCGATAGCTCCATTTCCGTTTCCATGGCAATGCAGCTATATTTTATATGAGTTTCCGCATCCGCTCCGACAAAGACAACGCAAAGGTCTTCTTTCTTTTCGTAGTTTTCGACGACACGCAGCGCGGACGCCGCGTCAAAGCTGTCTGTAAGATAGATCGCGTCAGTCTGCAGGTCGTTGATCGAGTGCGGCAGAAGCCGCAGACTGCTGTACTGCTGGTCCAAAAACTTCCGGCGCAGGATTTTGGGCCGATATTTTTCCATACGGTCGATCAGCATTCCAAGTAATATAAACATCCGAGCGTACCTCTCTCTTATTATACTTAAAGACTAGACGTCCCATGGGGGCCTGTGCGATAGGATTGTATCAGCCATACATATCTTTGGAGCAGTTTTTATTATAAACTGGCCTAAACAAAATAGCAAATGCAAAGACGTTTATTGAGGAGGCTTTGTTATGGATTCCGAAGAACTGTTACATTTGGCAAAGCTGGGCGATCCCTCAGCTCAGTTGGAACTATCCAAATGCTATTACTGGGGTAAAAACGGGCTTTGCAAAGATCCGGCCGCCGCATTAAACTGGGCGGAGAAAGCCGCCTCTCATGGTTCCCATGACGCGTGTTTTCAGTTGGCGTTTTTCTGCCAGAACGGCGTCGGGTGCGAACCGGATATTGATCGAGCCCTCTATTATTACACTAGATCCGCGCAGGCCGGGAATGCCAAAGCGCAATTCAATCTTGGTGTAATGTACTTAAAAGAAGACAGCATCAAGCATGATCCGGCAGCGGGAATTCACTGGTTGGAGAAAGCCGCAGAGCAGGAGTTTCCCCAGGCACAGCTGCTTCTTGGAAAGCTCTGCACCAGTCCAACCGATTCTGTCGATCCGGATTTCAGCAAAGGCGCTTACTGGTTGGAAAAAGCGGCAAACCACGGCAATGCAGAAGCGCAATTGCTGATCGGCGCCCTCTATCTGGACGGGAAGGGTGTGGAACAGGATACTGACAAGGCTCGTGCGTGGGTGGCCCGATCCGCCGACCAGGGCAATTATCAGGCTTTCTTTTCATTGAGGCTGATCGATCAGATGAGTCAACTGGAAAATCAAAGGTCTAAATGATTCCCACACTTTCTCCGCTGCCGCCAAACTTTTTGTCAAGATATAAATTGACGCAGGTCCTTTGATCGGCCTGCGTCAATTTGTATTTTTTATTCAGAATAGATCGCGGCTCAATATACATCCAGCCGTTTCAGCAGCGCGTCGTCACTCTTTCAGAACGGTGTGATGACTTGTTCCGGCAGAGCCTGCAAACCGTGTCTTCCTTTATGCCCTGTTCTTTTTGTAAAACCTATCGCACCTTATCTTCACTCCATCACGCCGTACAGCCGCATCAGTTCGATACGTTCCCTGGCCAGCTTGATAGAGCCGGAAGCGCTGTTGTCTGCGCCGGACTGCTTTTCGCCGGCGTAGTGTGCGATACGCTGCACCCACGCCACGGGCAGCAGATATGGATGCTTTTTGAGATAGGGGTAGCGGTGTTCCAGATACTCCCGCTTGGGAAACACTGTGCTCAGGATGCTGCTCTTCTCGCCGGTGCGGCTGGCCTTGACGGCATTCAGCGTCACGGTCGAGGAATGGAGCCGCGTATAGTCGTTGGAGCCGTATACGCCGCCGCAGAGGGTGGCGTGCAGCAGCGGCTCCACGTCAACAGAATCGCTCCACGGTGCGGGCAGGTCAAAGTCGACGCCGAGATAGTCTCTGGCAATCCGGAACGCCGCCGCGGCAAACGTCGCCGCACGGACACTGGCGCACTGGTCATGCAGACACTGCCAGTCGATTTCATCGTGATACTCCCGCGCCCACAGGCCGATGTCGCAGAACTGCCGCAGGCCGATGCCGCTGCGCACGAAGTGCTTGTAGGCATGCAGAATCAGGTACAGCAGGTGCTCATGGGGCGTCATGGCAAGAAAACCGTCGATTTCAACGGGGTTGAGGTCGGCAAAGAAGTGGTTCAGCTCATCGTGAGCATCCTCAGCAGAATCGAATAAATGCCGGTGCAGCTCGATGTAAAGCGGGCTGCCCTTTTTTGTGTAAGACACCTCGTCCGCCGTGGGCAGCTCGATAAGGTACAATAAGTTGCGCAAATTGAAAAAGGCGCAAAAGAAGACATAGTT
>CAYXAN010000147.1:0-5305 GCA_964461705.1 uncultured Sarcina sp.
TCCCCTTCAGCTCCTCCAGATGATAGAAGCCCTCATAGCCTTCTGTGGTGGACGGAATTTCCCTGGGCAGAAGGTCATTGTACTCCATCGCCGTCAAAAGTGCATTACGCATAATGCCCTTGGCACTGCCGGGATGAGCCGAAATTCCCTGTACGGAAACCAAAGCGGAGGCGGCGTTGAAGTTTTCGTATTCCAGCTCGCCGACGGCACCGCCGTCAACGGTGTAGGCATAATCCACGGAAAAGTGCTCCGTATCCATGTTCAGGGTGCCGTTTCCGACCTCTTCATCCGGCGTGAACATGATGCGGATGGTCCCGTGGGCAATGTCCTTATGCCGCAGAAAAAAGTCGGCCGCCTCCATGATCTGCGTGATTCCTGCCTTATCGTCCCCGCCAAGAACCGTGGTTCCGTCCGTGACAATCAGGGTTTTTCCCGCTTTCGAGGATAGCTCCGGGAACTCCTCCGGTCCCATGGAAAGCTGCCGTTTTTCATTCAGAAGAATCCGTCCCCCGTCATAGTGCTCAATGACCCGGGGGCGTATGCAAGGGTGGTTCCTTGCATCCACGGCATTGGAGGTATCCATATGTGCCACAAGACCAAGAATGGGCGCCAGATTTTCCCTCTTTTTCGTGAGGGCGTCGTCCCTTGCCGCCAACGCCTCCAAGGAGGCCGGAGGGATGGTCGCAGGAACGGTGGCATAGACATAGCACTTGTCCTCATCCAGAAAGACATCGGAGGCTCCCATATCTGTCAGCTCCCGATACAGAAGCCTTGCCAGATCAAACTGACAGCGGGTCGAAGGCGTGTCGGGCGTCCCCTCCTCAGACTGGGTGTATATGGATGCATAGCGAATAAATCGCCTTGTCATATCCTTTGCGTTGAAATGTATGGTTGGCATGATGGTTTTCCTAAGCGGCAGAAATCCCTGCCGAAATCGTTTGGAATGCGGATCTCATATTGATAGGCTCTTCTGCCGGTCATCCCGACACGCTCCGTGATTCCAAGCGTCGTCAGAACCCTCAGAACCGAGGAATATTGCAGGGATTTGCGGTGAATCCCCACCGCATTCTCCAGATCCTTTGCTGTAAAGGGGGACGGCAGAATCGCCGAGGCAGGAAGGAAAACAGCATAATCCTCCGGCCGCTCCAGAATCAGATCGGAGAAAATTGCCGACGGAATCCGGTCGAAGCGATGCGACCCGCGTTTTCCGTTGTTTCCCCATCCGTCCTGCAATTTGTATTCATCCATGTCAATGAGAACCGGCTCGACCCGAAGGTTCGGGTGAGTCAGAAACTCCTCGATCCGAATCAGCTCACGGAACAGCTCATAATAGCTTCCGATAAAATGAGAGGTGTTTCGCTGCGTGATTTCTCCGGTTCCGGGATCAATCCAGCATACCGTCTTCCGATGCGGGATCGGATGCAGAACGGTCACCTGATATTCGGGAAGAAAGGAGGAAAGCTTTTCTTTCATGGAGCCGAATCCCGCCGTCTGGATTTCAATGATGGAATGCCTCTTTTCATCGCAAATGTCTGCAATGTACGAGCCCACCGGCACCTCCTGATGAAGCGGATCAGGATCCTTATAATTTTTTAAAATGGCATGCAGGGATTTCTCCTTCTGCATACCGATTCCGATCCGTTCCCGCTTGGGAGAATTCAAAACGGAATGTACCGCATCCTCCAGAGACAGAACCGATTCACCAATCAGCATAGCTTCATTTCTCCAGGCACAGAATCGAAACGCTTTCGTCGGCGTTTTCGTTCTGTGCCGTCCGTATCAGTACCAGCCCCGCTTCAGAATTCTGCGCACCTCCGCAAAGGCCGCCTTTTCGCCCTTGTCGGCGAGAAGCTGCAGCAGATATTCCAACAGTCTTGCGGTATCAGGATGCAGAAACCGTGCGGTGTTTCCCCGCAGGTAATAGGATATCGCGTCCGTTTGCCGGTAAGAAGCGCCGTTGTAGGTCTTCGAGGCGGCAATCCGATCCATGAACATTTCCATGACATAACGAAGAGGCATACGGCAGGGCACAATACCGGAGCCGTTGATGCCTCCGTCCGTCCGGGTGGAGTAATCCAGCCAGTATTCGTAGTGATGCTTGTTCCGCCCCTTGTGGTGAAGCCAGGCGGTAGACAGTCCGATGTCCTCCCGTTCTGCGTTGTTGGGGGATCGATTCCCCTGGTAATATCGGGCTCCTACCCAGAACTCTGTGGGACTGTATTTGGATAAATCATGGGTCAGTCCCTGCCGGATCAGCCCCACCTGCAGACATTCCCAAAACACCACATGCCGGTGGTGGGTAATGGTGCGAAAATGCCCCCATGTTTTTTGGAGTGTAATGGGAGGACGCTGCTTTCGTGACTCTTTTTCCTCTATCTGTTTCTCATCATTCATGGATTTTTTAAAGTTATCCGTTTTTTATAGTATATTACCGTCTGGTTCTGCTGTCCCTGTTCTGCATGCGGACAGCAGCCCTCGGAAGCTGTTCTCTTCGTGCCTGCAGGATCTGTACGGAACGCTCTGACACATCGACAAGGCGCTGATCCTGCACCCTTTCGGGTACGTCAGGAAAAGAGGCTTCCCTTGCCGTATCCATGACAAGCCTCCATTGGTAACCGGAGGGGAGCTTTGGAAGCGCCAGCGGCTGATTGCGCCAATGCATGTTCATCGCCACATATAGGAAGGAATCCGAAGGGTTTTCCTCTGCGTAGGATTCCGGCAGCAAAATCCCGACTGTGTGCGAATAACCCGACAGATCCGGCTTCCAGGCCTCTCTTCCGTGGAGAGAGATGTCCGGATACCCAATCGCTGCAGGATCGTTAAAGGCAAACGGATGCGATCTGCGGAAAACAGCGTGTTCTTTTCGAAACTGCAGAAGCTGTGCGGTGTACTCCCGAAGTGCCCTGCTGTCTACGGTCTCCTTCCAGTTCACCCAGCCGGTTTCGTTGTCCTGATTGTAGGGATTGTTGTTGCCCTTCTGTGAATTGCAGCACTCATCTCCCGCCAGAATCAGCGGGGTTCCCTGCGCCAGCAGATTCAGGGCCATGAAGTTCCGCATCTGACGGTTCCGAAGCTGGCGAACGTCTTTTTTGTAGCTTGGGCCCTCAATGCCGCAGTTCCAGCTCCAGTTGCTGTCTGTACCGTCGCGGTTATCCTCACCGTTTTCCTGATTGTGCTTCCAGTTATAGGATACCAGATCCATCAGGGTGAAGCCCTCGTAATTGGTGACATAATGAACGCGCCCGTGTCCTGCGGGAACCGTTACGAATTCCTTGACAAACTCGCGCAAAATCTGGGAATCGCTTTTTACAAAGCGGCGAACCAGCGTCTGGAAGTCATCGGTGTATTCACATAAATGCCGCACGGAGGGTCTGCCGGTGCAGGGATTCTCATGATCCTTCTCCTGCAGCTGCGCATAGGGAAAGCTGTAATAGAAAATCGCCGTATCGCTCAGCATGGGATCGGAGGCGATGGTCTGCAGGGCCGCGGCGCTTCCCTTCAGATGAAAGCCGTCGATGCCGTAATGAGTCACGTAGAACCGTGCCGTCTCCAGCTGCGTCTGAATGGTTACCGTATCCGGAAAATACAGCTGCAGAAAAACCTCGATGTCCGCCTCGTGCAGTGCATCCACCATTTTCTTGAATTCAATCTGGGGTGTGCTCGTATATGCATAGGAGCTCTTCGGGGCAAAATAGCAGCCCTCACCAAAATTCCAGTAGGATTCCTTTTTGCCGTCCCGAAGCTCGTAAACAGGCATCAGCTCCACGCCGTTGATGCCAAGTCTTCGAAGATACGGAATCTTTTCCGCAACACCCTGAAACGTTCCGCCTGCCTTTGCATGAGCTGTCTTGGATGCCGTAAAGCCCTGCACGTGCAGGCAGTACAGAACGCGCCTGGACCAGTCTCTGTGGCGAAGACTCCCGTAGGCGGGAAGGGAATCCTCCCGGTAAGGAAACGGGCGGGATAAAACAAGAGGCTCTCCATCCTTTCGGGTATGGATCAGCTCCCGCGCGTAGGGATCACAAAAGGAGAAGTCCTCCTGATAATACCGATAACCCCATTCCGAGGGATTCAGATCATCAATTCTGACGGAATACAGGCTTCCGTATCGGTAATCATCGGTAAAAGGAATCCGAACCGTTTCCAGATCCGGCAAATGATACAGCACAAGGCCGCAGCTTTTGCAGTCATAGAAAACAGAACTGAAAACAATGCCTCCCTGCACGATCATGGTACCGGGACGCACCGTATAGGCCGGTGACGCGGTAAATGTGTATGACATCTGTCCTCTCCTTATAGGTGCCGCATGCTCGTTCATACAGAATCCATTTTAACACAATCTTTATCCGTCTGCCTTGCGCTTTCCCGTTGCATAACGCATTCGCTTTCCCCTTCGCTTTCCCATTGCATAACGCATTCCTATAAGCCTTCCCGTTGCGTAAAGCTTTTCCCTTCCCGGGGCTTTTGCGGTGCAGCTTCTTTTTACGGCGGACGGTCAATTATTCCCACGGCGTGACTCCCAGCGGTTCAAGAAATCGTGAAGGACGCCGCGGATTATGCTCCTGTCCTTTGACATACAGAAGATTCAGCTGATCCTTTGCCCGGGTAACGGCAACATAAAAGAGCCTTCGCTCCTCCTCAATATCTTCCTGACTTCTGACACGGTGTCCGGGGAAAATCCCCTCATTCAGATCCGGAAGGAACACCGTGTCAAATTCCAGACCCTTGCTGCCGTGCATGGTAAGAAGCAGAATCGCCTTTTCTTCGCTTGCAGGATTTGATGTCTGCAATGCCGCAGAAGAATTTCCGTCCTTCATGGAAAGAAGCATGGCAGGGGTGGTGCTCTGCAGGGCTTGCCGAAAGGCACCTGCCGCAGCCTCCCCCTCCGCCAGCCGGAGGACAAGGTGCTGCAGCGGCGAGCTGCACCGCAGGCGATGAAGCAGAATGCGGCAGGAATGAGCAGGCTTCAGACGCTGCAGCGTCTGGAGGTCCCGGCACAGAAAAAGAATCTCCTCCCGTTCCTTAGAGCCCTGCGGATAAACCCGGCACAGCTCCGATTTTGTGTAAACCGGCTTCAGAAATTTACTTCGCAGCAGGAAGCGTTCCGGTACATTCAGGATCTGAAACAAATCCCCTCGCAGCACATGATCCTCTGCCAGTTCCTCAGACAGAAGATAATAGGTCTTCACTGTCTGCAGCAGATTTTCCGCCTCCGTCAGCTCCTTGTCCCGGCCTTTTTGATTTCCGGAGGAGGCGGCGAGCCGGTAGGGAATGCCTTTGCCTTCCAACGTCCGGATGAGTCCGT
>CAYXAN010000148.1:0-5225 GCA_964461705.1 uncultured Sarcina sp.
GGACAGGAGCCGCATCCGATAGTAGTGGCTGGACATATTCAGAATATTGCGCAGAGAAGAGGCGTGATTGGTGGCAAGGTAGAAGACGGAATGGAATTCATCGTCCGCCTGCATATAACCGCGCAGATCCTTTTTCTGCACCAGCTCCTGCTGCTTCCGACCGCTTTCCTCCAGTGCAGCCATATCTTTTTTGCTGCATTTTTCGACAAACTCCTCCAGAACGCGCTCCTCCACGCAGGTCCGCATGAACCGTTCGTCCTTTGCCCGTGTGATGTCAATCTTTGAGACGATCGTCCCCTTCTGCGGCGTCATGGTCACCAGATCATCCCTGGCCAGCTGAATGAGTGCATCCCGGATGGGGGAGCGGCTCACCTTCAGGTATTCGCTGAGTTCATTGATGTTGATGGTCTGGCCCGGCTTGACCTGCAGATTCAGAATGCCGGAGCGCAGGTACTGATATACATTTTCGCCGGCGGTCTGTGTGTCCTTCTCGCTTTTCTTTGCCATTTTCGGTATTCCTTCCATCCTTTTCCGGCTGTTCTGCCGCTGTTTACTAGGATATTCTTCACCGGCGAAAAATGCAACGCATCGGTATATTATGCGGCAGCAGGCCACATCGAGGTTTTTCGAAGGAAAAGCGAGGTGGGTGCTGAACAGACGATGTAGGTATTTTTCACAAAATATTCACAAAAATATTGTCGTGAATTGCATATTGATCGGCACATAAAAACGAGACATACTTAACACAACATATCGAAATATCACACTGATATGCGATGCTAATATTTTGTTAAGAAGCGGCAAATATTCAGGTGAAAATGAAGGAGGTGTCGGCTTGAAGGAGGTTGTCATTGTTGCACCCAAGCGATTTGAGGTGCGGGAGGTCCCCGTTCCGCCCTGCGGGGACAAGGAGGTGCTGGTCCGGATGAAGGCTGCGGGGGTATGCGGTTCGGATATTCATCTCTTTTTGGGAGAGAATCCTAATGCTGTATATCCGCGTGTCCCCGGTCACGAAAATGCGGGGGTCGTTGCCGCGGTCGGGAAGGACGTTGTCGGATTTCATGTGGGCGATCCGGTTGTTGTGGATCTTGTGGTGTCCTGCGGCAAGTGCCCGCAGTGTCTTCAGGGCAGACGCAATATCTGCCGCACGGTAAAGGCCCGCGGCGCCGCCTGCGACGGAGGCTGGAGAGAGTATTTTGCCGTTCCGGAAAAGGAGCTGTATCACCTGCCGGAGAGCATTCCGTATCGCGATGCGGCACTCATTGAACCCTTTGCCATCGGCGGCCACTGCACAAAGCGCGCAGGGATTAAGGGAGGCGAAACGGTTCTGATTCTTGGGAGCGGAACGATCGGAGCGGTCATTCTGCAGACGGTGAAGCTCAAAAACTGCAGGGTAATCTGTGCCGATATCAATGAGAGCTCGCTGGAGCGGGCAAAGCGATACGGGGCGGACTGCGTGGTCAACACAAGGAAGCAGGACCTGAAGGAATGCGTTCAGGAGTTTACGGACGGCGCAGGGGTGGATGTGATCTTTGATTCCGCTGCCTTTCCCGGCTCCCTGACCTCCCTGATGGAGCAGGGAATTCCGGCAAACGGAGCCACCATCGTTCCGCTGGGCTTCTGCACGACACCGGAAAAGATTACGCAGGGAATGATCAACACCAGAGAGCTGTCCATCATCGGGACGAGGATGTCCTCCGGACAGTTCGAGCCGACCATCGACAGATTTGCGCGCCGGGAGTATACACTGGACGGCATGGTCAGCCATTACATTCCGTTTTCGGAGGTGGACAGGGTGTTTGACCTGATGCTGCACCCGGCAAAGGATATGAAGAAAATGGTGATCACTTTTGGAGATGACGTCTGAGGAAATATCATCACAAAACTTATAGCAGAGGAGGAAAAAGATGAGAAGAGTTGTATCCGCTTTACTGGCAATTACCATAGGTGCTGCGCTGACAGCCTGCGGCGGTTCCGGATCCGGCACAGGCAGTGCAGGAAGCTCCGGGAGCGCGGACAGCGCGTCCGCCGATGCGGCATCCGGAAAGACGATTACCCTGAAGGTTGGAGACAATTGGGGAGCAACCCATCCCATGGCGGCGGCGATGGACAATGTTTTTAAAAAGCAGGTGGAGGAGGCCTCCGGCGGTACGATTCAGGTGGATGTTTATCATGACGGCCTTCTGGGCGATGAATCTGCCCTGTGGCAGGGTGTTCGCGACGGCTCCATTGATCTTGCCGTCATTGGGACATCCATGAATCAGGAGTTTCCGATGATGCTGATTTCAGACTGGCCGTTCCTGTACCGCGATCTGGATCATGCCATGAAGGTATGGACCGGCGATGTGGCAGATGAGGTCAGCACTGCATTCCATGAGAAGTTTCCTGAGGTCGAGATCCTGGGCTGGGGGCCCAATTCCGCCCGTACCTTTACGTCCAATAAGCCGTTGACCTGCGTGGAGGATTTCAAGGGGCAGAAGTTCCGCATGCCGAACAACCCGATTCATGTAGGAATTGTGGAGAACCTGGGCGCATCCTCTCAGGTTATCCCGCTGGGCGAGCTGTTCACGGCGCTGGAGACCGGAACCGTGGATGGACAGGACAACGGCATGGTTACCGTGATCGCTCAGAACTTCCAGGAGGTGCAGAGCTATCTGTACGAGACAAACCATATCATTGCAACTCTGGAAATTATGGTGAATTCGGATGTGCTTGCCGGATTGAGCGAGGAGCAGCAGACCATCATCCGCGATGCGGCAAAGGCGGCCTCCGAGCAGGCGTGGAGTGATTATCTGACCTCGGTTGACACCGACCGTCAGACGCTGATTGACGCCGGAATGACTGTTACGGCCTGCTCCGATGAGGAACGGGCAAAAATGATTGAGATGATTCAGCCTACGGTGGATACGCTTCTGGAGGAGAATGCGGACTGGGCACCTGCGCTGATTGAGAAGATTGAGGCGGTCGAGTAACAGCGGAGAACTACCATCGTAGAACCGAAGGGCAGTGCCGCCTTTGGAAGAGGGCTTTTATTGCAGGCAGTGCAGCCGTTGCAGGAGGGCATCCACTGCCTTTCGGGAAGCGTTTGAGGGGAGAATTTCATGGCAGAGAAGAAATCTTCATCTGCGAAGCAGAACGGTTTTGTTGATAAGCTGTTTCGTCTGATGGAACACGTGATTGCAGTTTTTCTGGCGGTAATGATCGTCTTTACCTTTATGAATGTCGTGCTGCGGCAATTCAATACAGGCTTTGTGTGGAGCGAGGAGGTCAGCCGCATCAGCTTTATTTATCTGGTTTATCTCGGATCCATCATCGCTGCGCGTGAGAATGCACACCTGATGGTGGATACGCTGTTCACCCGACTTGGCGGTACGGCGCAGACGGTTCTGTATGTGCTCATTCAGCTTCTTATCATCGCGATGATGGGCTTTCTCGGAGTCGGGGCGTGGCAGAATGCGTGGCGCAACCGGGGTGATTTCTGGGTAGCCACACATTTCCCGGTTTTTCTGGTTCATTTTGCCGGTGTGGTGATGGCGGGAGCCATCGTAATGGTGTCGCTTGTGAATTTGTATCGTCTGTTGATTAAGAAGGAGAGCGCAGCGGAGCTGTTCAGCACCTTCTCAGAGGATGCAGACGAGGAAGGGGCAGGTATTCAGTGATGGTTATCGCGATTTTTATCATTTCGATGCTGGCCGGTATTGCCATCGGACTGCCGATTGCCGTATCGCTGCTGTTTTGCGCTGTCAGCACAGCGCTCTCCTTAGGAGGCGGAGATGCCAATCCGGCCATTCTTGCACGGACGCTGATGCAGGGAACCGACTCCGTCAGTATGATGGCCCTTCCGTTCTTTATCCTGGCTGGTGAAATCATGAACCGCGGAGGCCTGACGGGGCGCATCATTGCGTTCTGCAATGTGTTCTTCGGACGCCGAAGAGGAGGTCTGGGATATGTGACGATCTTTGCCTGCCTGATGTTTGCCTCGCTGGTGGGGTCTGCGGTTGCTGCCTGTGCGGCATTGGGCGGAATGCTGATCCCGATGATGGTGAAGTCGGGCTACAACCGTGAGGAGGCCTCCGCTCTGGTTGCCAATGCCAACATTGTGGCACCCATCATGCCGCCCTCCGTTCCGTTTATTGTGTACAGTATTTCCGCCGGGGTTTCCGTCAAGTCCATGTTCATGGGAGGCATTGCCCCTGCCATTTATCTGACGCTGGTCAACTGTGCGGTGTGGTTTTTCAAAACCAAAAAGCCGGGAGTTGTCGCGGATGTTTCGAACGCTCCGAGATATACCGTAAAGGAAACGCTCCGAATTTTGGCTGACGGCAGCTGGGCTCTTTTGTGCCCGGTGATCATCCTTGTGGGTCTTCGCTCCGGTATCTTTACCGCCACAGAGGCCGGTGTGGTGTCTTGTGTCTATGCGCTTGCCATCGGACTGTTTGTATATCGCGAGCTCACACTGAAATCTCTGCGGGCCGCCTTCATCTCGGCAGCCAAAATGACGGCAACGGTGATGTTCCTTGCCGCTGCGGCAAACTGCGCGGCGTATTACATGACGATTTCACGCATTCCGCAGATCCTGACCGGCAGTCTGGATACCCTGGTGGAACAGCCAAGACTCCTGATGTTTGTCCTGTTGTGCATCGTGGTCGTTGTCGGTCTGGCGATGGATGTCACCCCGAGCATTCTGATTCTGACGCCCATCATGCTGCCGCTTGTGAAGGCGGCAGGGATTGATCCGGTGTGCTTTGGTGTCATCTTCTGCCTGATGAACGTCCTTGGCCTGACCTCCCCTCCGGTCGGACCGATCCTGAATGTAGCCTGTGCCGCAGGAAAGGTGAAGATGGATCGCATCATTCCGCCGACAATGCCGTATTTCCTTGTGCAGACGGCACTGTGCTTCCTGATGGGGATTTTCCCGGAGCTTGTCGAAATTCCGCTTCGGTTCTTTGACTGATATACGGACGATCAGGCAGGGCAGATGCTTTTTGCCGATCAAACACCCAACACGTTTGAAAAACCACCGATATTTCGATGAACATACGGAAGAAAACACAAGCCGCTGCCGCTGTATCGCGACAGCGGCTTATTTTCGCCAAGATTGCGGACACCACGGCTATCCAGTGTCCCCTTTTCCGTTTTCTGTACGACATGATCTTCAATGTGCGTAAGCTGCAGTTCCGGGCAAATCCGCTGTACCAGGGAAAGGAATACAACGTTCCCATGGT
>CAYXAN010000149.1:0-5216 GCA_964461705.1 uncultured Sarcina sp.
CGCGATTGGCATCCCTCCCGGTAAAATAATTCGACAGAAGACACCTTCCGGAATACGAGATGCACATCGCGCCGTGAACAAACGCCTCCACCTCCAGATCCTCCGGAATTTCCCTTCGAATCTGCCGGATTTCCGCAAGGCTCAGCTCTCTGGCGCAGACCACGCGTCTTGCCCCCAGACGATGCCAGAATCGGAAGGTTCCGGCATTGGTGTTGTTCGCCTGCGTGGAAATATGAATTTCCACGTCCGGACAGTTTTCCCTTGCCAGATCAAACATGCCCGGATCGGCCACCAGGACGGCATCCGGCCGCAACTCTTCCAGCTCGCGGAAATACGCCGCCGCGCCGTCCAGATCTGCGTTGTGCGCCAGAATATTGGCGGTCACGTGAACCCTTACACCATGGTCGTGTGCATAGGAAATGCCCTCTGCCATCTCCTCATGATTGAAATTTCTCGCCTTTGCGCGCAGGCCGTAGGCCTCTCCTCCGATGTAAACCGCATCGGCGCCGAAATTCACGGCAGTTTTCAGCACCTCCAGATCCTTGGCCGGACACAGAAGCTCCGGTTTGGTATTGTCCGTATTCCTCTTCATCTTTCCCTGCTTCCTGTCTTCCTGACTCCTGTCTTTCCGGTCCCTGTCTTTCCGGTTTCTGTCTTTCCGGTTTCTGTCAGACCCGTTGCCGATTCTGCTCCCGTTTATCTGATTCCCATCCGATTCCTGTCTGCTCCGCGCCTGTCCTTACACTTAATGCCGCCCCGTCACCCTCCTGCAGCAGCACGGTCTGCAGCTGTGCACTGTGCGTCAGGGCAAAGAGATATTCACGCATTCTCCGATGAATGGTGCGGTCTCTGCGCTTTACGGCATAGCGGGATTCCAGAATTTCTCCGTCCTTGAACACATTGTCGGACACCAGAAGACTTCCCTCATGCATCCGATCAAGCACCTTCGGAAGGAAGTTGATGTACTGACCCTTTGCCGCATCCATGAAGATCAGGTCATACGTTCCCTCCAGCCTTTCAAGGATGTCGTCAGCCTCCCCCTCCAGCAGCACAATTCTGTCGCTGCTGCGCGGGGGACACCAGCCCCTTCCTCTTGCCGTGTCACGATCCATCGCGGCAAAATTTTCCCTGGCTTTGGCAATCCGCTCCGAATCCCGTTCGATGGTGGTCAGCTCCGCCCCGACCGGGGCATATTGGAGAAGAAGACAGGCCGAGAAGCCCGTGGCCGTTCCCACCTCCAGAATCCGCATGGGCCGCTGCAGTTCCAGAAGAAAACGAAGGAGGCTCTGAGTCTGCGTCCGAATGATCGGAACCGCAGCGTCCAGCGCCTCTTTTTCCATCTCCTTCAATGCCTCTGTATTTCCCGGGGAAAAGGACTCCATAAAAGTCAGAATCCGTTCCTCCATTTCCGCATCAATCTGCCTCATCGGTCTCCTGTCCTTCTGCCATCACCTTGATCATTTCACTGGATGTCATCTCCGTGGAAAGGGTGTACGTCCCCGGCTTGATCTGGCTGTGATAGGACGAGAAGCGTTCCTGGTAAGGGAACACTCCCGCGTCCTCAATAAGGCCCGCCTCCTTCAGCATTGTCCCGATCTGCGCCACGGACATATCCGACGTCACGGTCACCTCCACGGACTGCCCCTGTCCTTCCTCGTCCAATGCCTTTTCATAGAAAATGTTGTAGCCGATCTGATACGCACGATGAGACATGGAAACGCAGAGCATGATGACGACAACAATCAATACGATCTTCACGATGTCACCGATCCAGTCCAGTGTTTCCTGCTCTCCCCGCGGTGTCATGAAATCCCTGTCGTCTCTTCCGTTCCTCATGGCCTTATATCTCCATCAGCATAGGCAGAATCATAGGTCTTCTCTTTGTCTTCTTCCAGAAGAAATCGCTCAGTGCAGAACGGACACTGGTCTTGAGCCTTGCCGGATCGTTCTGTCCGTGATCCAGACAGTCCTCCAGCGCCTGCGCAGCCATCTGCGTGGCCTCCGTCATCAGGGCCTCCGCCTCCTTCATGTAAACGAATCCGCGGCTCTCGATTTCCGGTCCTGCCGCCAGATAGTCCATTCCCCGCTCAATGGCAAACGTCACAATGACAATGCCGTCCTCCGCCAGATGCTGCCTGTCGCGAAGAACCGTATTTCCCACATCGCCGACGCCGAGTCCGTCCACCAGGATCGCACCGACGGACACCGAGCCGGTCACCTCCGCCGCATCCTTGTTCAGCTCCAGCACATTTCCGGAGTGCAGAATGAAGATGTTGTCCTTCTTGATGCCGAGTGAGGCCGCAATCTTGGACTGCGCGATCAGATGGCGGTACTCCCCGTGCACCGGGATGGCATATCTGGGCTGTACAAGGGAGTAGATCAGCTTCAGCTCCTCCTGACAAGGGTGTCCGGATACATGAACATCCTGGAAAATCACATCGGCGCCCTTCATCAAAAGCTTGTTGATGACATTGGTGACCGACTTCTCGTTTCCCGGGATCGGATGAGAGGAGAAGATAATGGTATCCCCCGGTCCCACCTTCACCTTGCGATGCTGATCCTCTGCCATGCGGGTCAGCGCCGCCATGCTCTCGCCCTGAGAGCCTGTCGTAATGATGGTGGTCTTCTGGGGAGGATATTTTTTCAGCTCCTCCTCCTCGATCAGGGTGTTCTTGGGAATATTAAGGCATCCCAGCTCGCTGGCTGCGGCGATGATGTTCACCATGCTGCGGCCCTCGACGGCTACCTTTCTTCCGTATTTGTAAGAGGAATTGATGATCTGCTGCACCCTGTCCACATTGGAGGCAAAGGTGGCAATGACGATTCGGGTATCCTTGTGCTCCGCGAAAATCCGGTCAATGGTAACACCCACCGTTTTTTCCGACTGCGTATAGCCCGGGCGCTCCGCGTTGGTGGAATCACACATCAGGGCCAGAACGCCGTTTTTCCCAAGCTCTGCAAAGCGCTGCAGGTCAATGGCATCCCCGTACACCGGGGTATAGTCCACCTTAAAATCTCCCGTGTGCACCACAACACCTGCCGGAGAATAAATGGCCAGCGCCGCCGCATCCACAATGCTGTGGTTGGTTTTGATAAACTCCACGCGAAAGCGCCCGAGATTTACCGTCTGACCAAAGGACACCACCACCCGTTTCGTGGTATCCATCATCTTGTGCTCTGTAAGCTTATTCTCAATCAGGGCAATGGTCAGTCGGGTTCCGTATACCGGGACATTCACCCTCCTCAGCACATAGGGAAGAGCACCGATATGGTCCTCATGTCCGTGCGTGATGACAAAGCCCTTGACTCTGTCGATGTTCTCCTCCAGATACGAAACATCCGGGATGACGCTGTCGATTCCCAGCATGTCATCCTCCGGGAACGCCAGTCCGCAATCCACCACAATGATACTGTCCTCATACTCGAAGGCAGTAATGTTCATTCCGATCTGCTCGAGCCCGCCAAGGGGAATGATCTTCAGCCTTGGTCCTGCAGCCTTTGCTTTCTTCCTATTCGATTTCTTTTTTTCCGTCAATTTGTACCAGCTCTTTCCTATGGTTCTCCATATATTCCTGAAGAATCACACTGGCCGCGACCTGATCCAGATACTGCTTGCGGTGCTGTGGCGGGATCTCCATCTGCGCGAGCATTTCATCCGCTTCCACCGTTGTCAGCCTCTCATCGGACATCACAACAGGCACAGAGGTACGGCGTTCCAGACGATCCCTGAACGCAAGCGCCGCCTCGGCGCGCTCCCCTATGCTGTCATCCATATTCAGCGGCAGACCAAGAACAATCAGCTGAACATCATACTCGAGGATCAGCTCCTCGATGCGGACCAGAGTCTTTCGAATCTTACCCTCCCGGTCTCTCCAGATGGTTTCCTTGGGCTGCGCCGTCATCATAAGCTCATCGGACAGTGCAACTCCTACTGTTTTGGAGCCGTAATCAAGACCCATCACTCTCATTGAAGAACCCTTCTACGCCTCTTCGTTCCAGTGATTGTTCTCGATATAGGACTCCAGAATCTCCTCCACCAGCTCATCCCGCTCCACCTTCATGATCAGGCTTCTTGCCCCCATGTAGTTGGTGATGTAGGTGGGATCACCGGACATGATATATCCGACAATCTGATTGACCGGATCGTACCCCTTCTTCGTCAAGGCTTCATAGACAATGGACAAAACCTTGCGGGTTCCGCTCTCCTGATCCGGCTTCACCTTAAAATATTGTGTGCTGCTCAAATCATCTTCGCTGTATCGCTTCATTCTGCTTGCTACCTTTCTTCTATATAACACAGGCTGTCTTTGCACAGGCCCCGTATGCTCCACGATCTGTCTGAAACGGTCCGCGTCGGGCCGTCTGTTTCAGAACATCATACTCTATTTCGGCGGCACTGACAATCTTCCGCTTTCTGATGGGGTGATAGGGCAGATGCCGGCCGGGCGGCACGACCCGGCGTCCAAGCAGCCACGTTGTTCCTTCACGCCGCCTGATTGCCGAGCGAATCGTGCCGCAGCGGCTCACTGTCTGCCCGTCTCCAGCACAAGTCTCGCTCCGTCCGGCGTAATGGAGCAAACGGTTCCCCTGACCGTTTCTGCACAGTGATGGCCCTTTGCCGGAACCAGCACCTCCACGTAGCGCATGGTGTGCCCGACATAGTATTCCTCGCCTTCGACGGATACCTTCTCCTCCAGAAGGACCTCCTCCGTCTCCCCAAGAAAGCTTCTGCGATAGGAAACGGCATCCCGATGCGTCTGCCCCAGGAGGAGCTCGCTGCGCTCTGCCTTCTCCTGATCGGTACACTGATTCGGCAGCTTTTCCGCCACAGTTCCCTTGCGCACGGAATATTTGAAAACATGGATTTCATAAAACGAAATCTCCTGAAGGAAACGCTGCGTTACGGCAAATTCCTCCTCCGTCTCCCCGGGAAAGCCCACAATGACGTCGGTGGTGATGGCCGGCCGATCATAGCAGCGGCGCAGGATCTCCACACCGGTCCGATATTCCTCTGCCGTATAGTGCCGGTTCATCCGCTTCAAGGTTGCATCGCATCCGCTTTGGAGAGAAAGATGGAAATGGGGGCAAACCTTGGAAAGCCTGCGGATGCCCTCCGCAAAGGCGGGCGTGATGATCCTTGGCTCCAGCGACCCCAGCCGGATTCGTTCAATCCCTGCCAGAAGCTGTATTCTGGTAAGAAGCTTCAGAAGCTCCTC
>CAYXAN010000150.1:0-5199 GCA_964461705.1 uncultured Sarcina sp.
CGGAACTCCCCGGAAGGACTCCGGGATTGCACTCTGATCCTGCAGCTTGATGCGGACGCCGGCCATGATCATCATGGCAACCAGGAAGCCCAGACCGCCGCCAAAGCCCTGAATGATCGCATACACATAAGCCGCGCCGAAGGATCCGACCGCTGCCACCGTGTAATCCTCTGTGTTGGAAATGCAGACACCGAGAACGGCGCAGTTGGTTGTAATCAGGGGCAGATAAATGCCAAGAGAGGCATACAGCGCCTTCATGCTCTTCTTCATGAACATTTCAATAAACTGTACCAGTGCCGCAATGACCAGAATAAAGACAATGGTCTGCATGTACTCAATGTTGCAGGCAAGAAGCAGCTGCTGAATCGGGAATGTCACCAAAGAGGCAATTCCCATGACCAGCGTCACGGCAATCCCCATGCCCTTGGCGCTGTCCAGATCCTTAGACACGCCCAGGAAGGGACAGATGCCAAGGAACTGTGCCAGAGGATAGTTGTTTACCAGAACCATCGAAACGATGATCAATATCATTTTGGTAAAGCTCATATCACTTCACCTCCTTATCACTGCCGGATTTCGCATCCGCGACAATGCGCATTGCCTCTGCGGTCTTAGGATCCTCTACGGCACACGCACCGTTCTCGGCTGCCTTCTTTTCCGGCGAGCAGGTTCCCTCCATTGCGCATGCGCTGCAGCCAAAGTCCTTGCGGATCTTGGATTTGTCCCTTGTGAAATAGTGCACCGCTGCCATGACCACCGCAAATACAAAGAAGCCGCCCGGAACCATGGTCATGATCGACATGCCCGGAATGAAGTTGGACAGAATCGGTATTCCCTTGAATCCGGTCGCAAGGCCGAACCAGTCGCCTGCCAGCCAGGTGCCGGAGCCCAGGATTTCACGAATGGAGCCCATAACACACAGCGTCAGGGTAAATCCAAGTCCCATGCCCAGTCCGTCCAGTGCCGAATCCACCACGGAATTCTTGGATGCAAACATCTCTGCGCGGCCAAGGATAATGCAGTTTACCACGATCAGCGGAAGGTACAGACCGAGTGCCGAATAAAGCGAGGGAACAAAGGCCTCCAGCAGCATCTGCACAATGGTTACAAAGCCGGCAATCACAGTGATAAAGCAAGGGATACGTACCTTGTCCGGAATCAGGTTGTGCAAGGCTGCAATCGCTATATTGGAACAGATCAGCACGGCAGTTGCCGCCAGACCCATGCCGAAGCCCGTCTCAACGGATGTCGATGTCGCCAGAGTGGGACAGGTACCGATGACCAGCACCAGTACCGGGTTCTCCTTGATGAGACCGTTGGTCATGATGCTGAGTTTTGATTTTTTCTGAATGGATTCCGCCATTACTGAGCACCTCCTAACGCGTTGAACTGATCCAGTGCCAGATAGACGCCCTTGTGAATGGCCGTCCCGGAAACCGAAGCTCCGGTAATATACTCAAAGGCCGCCCCGTCGGATGTAACGGATGTCTCCTTTTTCACATCCTCTGAGGTCAGGGTCGTCAGTCCCTTATACTGCGCCAGGTACTCCGGCTGCATGTCCTTTGATCCGACACCCGGCGTGTCCGAATGATCCGTCACATCCACACCGGTGACCGCCCCTTGAGCATCCAGTCCGACCATCATTGTCAGATCGCCCCCAAAGGACTTCGTAACAGCCGTGATCACCATGCCTGCCCCGTTATCTGCCTGATAGACCTCCGAAATCTTTACAGACTGGTCCTCACTGGTCAGGTAGTCCCCCTCCACCAGCGTGAAGGAATCCGCGTCCGTCAAAAGCTCCTTACGGGTTGCATCGGCAGAGGCCTGCTGATTCGCAACGATGATGGGTGCAGAGACAAAATTGGTGATGGCAAGAAGAGCCGTGGTCACTACGCTGATCACCACAAGGATCACCACGGGATAAATATATTCCCTGCCGGTATTTGTGCCGGCAGCCTGTGCCTTTGTATCGCTCATGCCTTGGCACCTCCCTTCTCTTTTGCAGCTGCTTCCTCCGAGGCACCGCCTGCCGCCTTCGCAAGGGCCTTTGCCTCAAGTCTGGCTGTCTTCTCCGCCTTTGCAATGCCGTAGTAGTCGCGGATGACAAAGCGGTCGATCAGCGGCGTCACGATATTCATAAACAAAATGGCAAAGGACACGCCCTCCGGGTAAGACGCAAACAAACGGATGATCATGGTGAAAAGGCCGCAGCCAATGCCGTAAATCACCTTGCCGCGATCCATAATGGGAGACGTCACATAATCCGTTGCACAGAAGAAGGCACCGAAGAACACGCCGCCGGCCAGGATCTGATACACGGCCATCTGAAATGCATTGTACTGTCCCGCACCGCCGGTCACTCCGTAATAGATCAGGGAGAACACAAACACCGTTGCAATAAAGGTGCACGGAATGATGGGGCTGATGATCTTCTTCCAGATCAGGAAGATGCCGCCGATCAGAATCGCTATGGTACAGGTCTCACCCATGGCGCCTCCGATATTGCCGACCAGCATGTCAAGCAGCGAGGGAAGCTCTCCTCCCTCTGAAAGAACACCCAGCGGCGTTGCACCTGTCACCGCATCCACACCGGCCGCAGCCTTCTGAAAATTGGTCAGAGGCCAGGACGTCATGTAAGAGGTGAAGGACAGCAGCAGAACAATTCGTCCGACAATGGCAGGGTTGGCGATGTTCTTGCCGATGCCGCCGTAAAGACACTTCACAATGATGATCGCAACACCGCAGCCGATGAACTCCATCCAGACAGGAAAGTTCGCCGGAAGATTCAGCGCAAGGATCACACCTGTCACAATGGCCGAGCAGTCACGGGTGGTATCCTCCTTTTTGTGCATCACCTTGTTGTAAATATCCTCAAAGGCATATGCAAATATCGCGCCCAGTACGACACGCACCAGAGCGGAAATCCCCCAGAACACGGTTGCCATGACAATGGAAGGCACCAGAGCCATCACCACATAGCACATCGTCTTACGCGTATCCAGCTTCGTCACAAGATGGGGGGACGAGGACACGGCAAGGCCAGCCTTGAATTCATTATTTGCCATTTTTACCAGCCTCCTTTACAAGATTTTTCGCCAGCTTGTTGTAGAAGGCCAGCGGGCGATGTGCCGGACAGACATAGGAGCAGGATCCGCATTCCATGCACTGCATCACCTGCAGAGCACTCAGCGTCTTCACGTCCTTCTTCAGATAAGCATCCGCAAACTGTGTCGGCAGCAGATTGAAGGGGCAGGCAGTGTGGCAGCGCCCGCAGTTGATGCAGGCCGTCTCCTCCGGAATGGCAGCCAGATCCTTCGAAAATGCCAGAATCGCATTGTTGGCCTTTACGACAGGCGTTGCATCGCTGAAGACCGCGCGTCCCATCATCGGGCCGCCCAGCAGGATCTTTTTGGGTTCTTCCTTGTAGCCGCCGCAGAATTCAATGATGTCGTGGATCTGTGCACCGATCGGCACCATCACGTTCTTTGGACAGGCAACGGCATCACCATCCACGGTCAGACGTTTTTTGACCAGCGGAATCCCGTCCTTCAGATACTGACCCATAAAGGCAACCGACGTAATGTTGGATACAATCACGCCAAGAGCTGCAGGCAGAACACCCGCATCGCACTGCTTACCGGTCACCTCATAAATCAGGACACGCTCCGCGCCCTTCGGATAGCTCGCCTGCAGAGGGAAAACATGAAAGCCCTCCAGGTGCTGCTCGGCGATCATCTTGTTGAACAGATCAATGGCATTCTGCTTATTGTCTTCAATGGCAATGTAAACATTCTCGGCAATGAGCCACTTTTTGAGAGCCGCCGCGCCATCCAGAACATTCTGGGAATCCTCCAGCATCGTGCGGTGATCCGAGGTAATGAACGGCTCGCATTCTGCGCCGTTGACAATGAGGGTATCAATGTCGACGAGATTCTTGGGATTAAACTTCACCCAGGCCGGGAAGGATGCGCCGCCAAGGCCAACCAGTCCGGAGGCTCTCATTGCACGGATAAAATCCGGCTGCTCCTTGATGACGGGAGCCGCAAGTCCCTCTGCCATCTCCTGTAATCCGTCCGGTTCAATACAAACCAGGGTGTCCTGACCGCCCATGGCATTGCGCATGGTCTCAATTCCCGTCACCGTACCGGAAACCGAAGAATGCACGGGCACACTCAAGAACGCATCCGTATCGCCAATAAGCTGGCCAACCTTGACAGTATCTCCCTTTTTCACGAGAGGCTTGCAAGGAGCTCCGATGTTCTGAGACATGGACAGCTTCACGACAGACGGAAGCGGCATGACCTCGGTTGCGGAGTCGCACGTATTCTTGTAGTGCCCGGCATCAATACTGGTCAGATGTTTCTTCTGAAAAATCATGTACGATACCTCCCCATCACAGCTAATCTATTGCTCCCCAGTGTCTGCACCCGCAAATGTACAGCCATTGAAGAACTGCTGCGCAGCCCTCAATGGCCGATCATGTACAATATGTAAGTGCTTTCTAGGTCAACTGATCATATAATATCACTCAATATCTGCAAAATGAATATGAAGTCGCGAAAAAGATTGTTAGCTGTTGTTAATAATGTTACGTTATTAACATAACGTTATCCTGCACTTTGTCCAATCTGTGCCTGCCGCACCGTCATTTTCCGATGCCGCCCGGCCTCTGTACACTCTGCCGTCCGCCTGTTATATTGTTGACATCATGCATCATGATGTCGGGGCAAAAGTTTTGACCCCATGATACCCGAATTCATCTTCGAAACAGGAAACGATATGCGTCATTCATTCAGCAATCCAAACCCTCTCATACGTCTGCGGTCCGCCTGCACTGCCTTCCGAAAGCCGTTCTGCATCCTTTATTTTTATGCTGTCCTTCTGAATCTTCCTCTGATCACCCGGCGCCTCACCAACGATCTTGACGGGCTCTGGAATCAGGATGATCACGTCTCGGGCAGCTGGGAATACTCCATCGGCCGCTGGTTCTGGCCTCTTCTGGATAAGCTGCGCTTCCGCATCTCTCTGGATCCCCTTCCGGCTCTGGCGGCGCTTGCCTTATATGTGGTTTCCTTTCTCCTGATCCTGGAGATCCTGGGGCTTTCCGTCTCGTGCATCACCTATCTGATGGGCTTTATGTTTCTTTCCTCGGTCGGACTGACCTGCCAGCTTTCCTTCGGGTTTATGGCCATCACCTTT
>CAYXAN010000151.1:0-5191 GCA_964461705.1 uncultured Sarcina sp.
AAGATCGCCGAGGATTTCGCCGGACTTCTCAACAGACATGGCCGTTGCGCCGATCCCAATCAGGAAAAATTTCTTGATTCCTTCACCCAATTCCATATGCGATACCTCCCAATCATTTCTGTGCTTCGTTTCCCCGGTGTCATGATAGGACACAAAGGTCAAAAGGCTTTTGTCCGAATGATCCCCGGATTGCTGCGCGCTTCCGCATCCTAGCTCCGCTTCGGTTGGTGTTGAAGCTTTCGACCCCGATGCCATTATATCATAGCTTCTGCCCGTGAACGTGGTCCGCCGGGGATTTTAGACTTTTTTCAGAAGCGCTCCAGAAGCTTTGGTACAAAAATCCATATTCCGATCACCGCGGCAAAGATCGCGGCTGCCAGTACGGCTCCTGCCGCCGCATCCTTGGCCTTCTTGGCCAGCGGCCTTCGCTCTGTCGTCACAAGATCCACGACAGCTTCCACAGCCGTGTTGACACACTCCAGCCCCATAACCAGGCCGAAGAGGATCAGACAGACAAACCACTCCTCTCTGGAAATGTGAAGCACTGTCCCGAAAATCACCACCAGCACCGCTGCCAGGCAGTGAATCTGCATGTTGCGTTCCTCCCGGATGGTCCGGAACAGCCCCTCAAAGGCATATCGAAAGCTCTTGTAAAGCGGCTGCTTGCGTTCTCTTTTTTGATTCCTGTCTGCCATATTCGCCTCGCATCCATCTGCCCGCAAAAGCACTGCTCACGGAAGTGCCACCTCATGCTCCGTATTTTCTCCCCGGGCAAAGGCCTCCGCCGCCTCATAGCAGCTCTGCACCATATGGCTGACCGCCTGCCGGGTATAGAAGGCGGTGTGAGGACTCATAATCACATTGGGGAAGGAGCGAAGCAGTGCCATATCCTTGTTGTCAATGACGTCTCCGAGACGATTATAGTAATACAGACCGTCCTCCTTCTCCAGAACATCCAGCGCGGCGCCGCCCACCTTTCCGCTTTCCAGTGCCTGAATCAAGGCCTCCGTATCGATCAGCTTTCCCCGTGCCGTATTGACAATGAGAACGCCGGCCTTCATCGTTTCGAAGGCGGATGCATTCAGCAGATGATAGTTTCCCTCCGTGGCATTTGTATGAAGGGATATGACATCCGCCTCCCGGTAAAGCACATCCAGCGGAACATATTCCGCCATGCTCTTTACCTCCTCGTTTTCATACGGATCGTAGCACAGGATCCGGCAGCCCATGCCGGAGAGGGAGTGAATCAGGGCTCTGCCGATCCTTCCGGTTCCGATGACGCCGACCGTCTGGAAGGCAATGTCATCCCCGATCTTTCCCTTTAAGGAATAATCCTGCAGCTCCGCCCTTTTAAGGATCGGCACAATCCTGCGCTGAAGCATCAGCATCAGCAGAAGGGCATAATGCGCCACGCCGGAGGGCGGATAGGTGACGTTGGAAACCCGCATGCCCAGCTCCTTTGCCCTCACCAGATCCACGTGATCATAGCCGATGGACCGGCAGAGAATATACTTCACGCCGATGGAGGCAAACCGCTCCAGCATCGGTGCCGACATATCGCAGGGTGTCATGCTGACGGCGTCCGCCCCCCTCGCCAGAAGATAATTGTCCTTGTCCGGATAGGCGTCCGTATATCCGAATTCGATGCCGGTATCCCGGGTGAGCTGCTCTGCACAGGGCAGCTCATCATATTCCCGCAGCGTATAAAAAAAGATTTTCATTGCACTTGCCTCTTTCCTCTGAAGAAACGCCGGTCAGGTGACAGAATCCGTCACCGGCCGGCGTTTCTTCCGTGATTACAGCTCCAGCTCCCTGTGCTGATATACCTTGGACGTCAGAGCATAGAATGCGACGATATAAATCACAACTCCGGCAGCGCAGCCGTAGGCGATCTTGCCGATCATCAGCTGGGCCTGCAGCTTTCCGATCAAGGTGGTCAGCAGGAACCTCTCCAGATGCAGGTTGCGGATCAGTGCAAAATTGAACACCTTTTTGAGCGCCTCACACACAAGACTGACGCTCAAGAGCAGATACAGCAGGATCCCGATTGATGCGTTCTGAAGCAGCAGGATGACGGCAGAGGCAATGGCGAAATACGCCAGCATCATGATCCAGGAGGAAAAGGTAACTGCCACGATATCCCTCAGCTGACTTGCCTTCGGCGCAGCTCCCGTCGCGCAGGCAATCACCGTCTGTGTCAGTGCCAGACTGACAAGATCCACAAGCGACATGTAGGCAACGTCCCAGTACTTAGTCCGCACCACCTGCTTTCTGCTGAAGCCCATTCCGATTCCCACCTGCATATTCCGGCAGGACAGGTCATCCGCATATACGACAGCCAGCTCGATCATTCCGAGGACAACCGGCGAAAATGCCATATAGGTCATAAATTTGGAGAGGAAAACGACGGAATTCCAGCTGTCCTTCCCCGAAGCCTTTATCAGCAGGATGCTGTAGAAGACCAATATGGCCAGCGTGAGCACAAGTCTGGGAATTCTCTTTGTAATACGAATGCAGTCTGCCTTCCAATAATGAATCATCGTGATACCTCCCCGTTTTCGTTGTTGTCTCCCATAAGGCCGAAGTAATAATCCTCCAGGCTCATGGACTCTGTCTGTTCGCTGATGACCTGCACACCCGCTGCGGCAAGCGCCTCCTTGGCCTTTTCCAGATCATCCACCTGAATCCTCACCGACTTGTGATCCGTTACAAGATCCTCCCGGGTGATGGTCTTCAGGATCTCGCCGTCCTTAAGCATCCCGAAGCGCTCTGCGGTGTGCTGCAGCTCTCCCAGAATGTGGGAGGAGATGATGATCGTCATTCCGAATTCGTCGTTCAGCTTATGCACCAGCTCGCGGATGTCTGCAATTCCCTGCGGATCCAGTCCGTTGGTGGGCTCATCCAGAATCACGATCTCCGGTGATCCCATGATGGCATTGGCAATTCCGAGCCGCTGCTTCATTCCCAGGGAGTAGTTCTTGAACTTGCCCTTGGCCTGATCCATTCCGACGAGCTTCAGGACCCGGTCCACCTCCTTTTTGTCCTTGATTCCCTTCATGACACGAAAGTATTCCAGATTCTGCCGGCCTGTCATGTAAGGGAAAAAGTTCGTGCCGATGAGGAAGCCGATTCTCCGTCCCTCTTTCCCGTTTTCCTTAACGGACAGAGTTCCCTTCTCATAGTCCGACAATCCAAGGATAACCTTGAAAATGGTGGTTTTGCCGGAGCCGTTCTTTCCGACCAGGCCGAAAATATCACCCTTATGTACGTCCAGATTGACGTTGGTCAGAACCTTATGCTTGCCGTAGCTCTTCTCGAGCTTCTCCAGATGAAGTACCGATGTTTCCATAGAATCCTTTTTTTCCTGTTCCATATCACTCTCTCCTCCCGCAGCCGCAGCCGGGCCGCCTGTGGCCTGTGTCTTAGGAAACGCCTTTCCCGACGTCTCCCTTACCATACGCTGATGCGATCCTCCTCGGCCAGGTACATTCCGTCTCCCTCTTGAATATCAAAGGCATCCATGAATTCGTCGAATTGCTGCACCGTAACGTTCGTTCGAAGGAACGCCAGAGGATGCACGTCCGATGATGCCGTTGTTTTCTCCATATAGTAGCTGTTCTTGGTTCTCCATACCGTTGCGTAGGAGCGGAAAAATTCCTGATAATCAAAATTGTCTCTTGTCTTGGCAAGGCCGAGGACGCACTTCATGCCTCCCATGTCCGCGATGGCCTCTCCTTGTACGGTTTCCCCGTTGTACGCCGTATCAATCGGCGTCAGCGCGCTGTAGTATTTAGACACCTTACGGGCCCGCAGCTTGAAGCTTTCCTCATCCTCCTTGGTCCACCACCGGTTCTCCACGCCATCCTTGTCGTACAGATACCCCTGGGTGTCAAAGGCATGCGTAATCTCGTGTCCGATGATCACACCGATGCTGCCGAAATTTTTCTCCTCCGATGCCTCCGAATCGTACAGGTAGCCCCCGGCGATGATTCCGGCGCAGATGTTGATGGAATTGTCTGTCGCAATGTACATGGCATTGGTGGTTCTGGTTTCGGTCAGCCATTCGTCCTTATTGATCGGCTGCCCTGCATAATCCTTCATTCTAAGGATACGGAAGTCGTCAACGGCATTCACTGCATCCGGCAGGGTTCCCTGCGCATCATACTGCAGCTCCGTGAAGTCCGTCAGCTGCTCAGGATACAGGATGCGGCAGGTCATGGCATCCAGCTTTTCCACTGCCTTTTGTCTTGTTTCCTCCGACAGCCAGTCCTCCTCCATCAGCATCGTGCGGTAGTAGCTGAGCATCTCCTCCGTCATGTCCTGCAGGAATTCCTTGTCCTCCGGGTTCAGATACCGGACAATGAACAGCTCATCCAGGACATCGGATATCAGCGTTTCCTCCACACTCAGAGCATCCTCCTGATTCTTCTCCTCCTCGGTTTGCTCCTGCTTGGATTTTTCCTCTTCTATCAGCTCGGAAAGCTCCTCATCCTGCATTGCAGACCGGATGTCCTGATCCAAAGCATAGCTTTCTTCGTCCAGATAGGGCAGGAACTGCCGGACTGTTTTCACCATGTAATAGGCCTTCAGCTCCTCCAGATTTTTCTCCTTGTAGACGCGGCCCAGATTTGTCAGATACACCGGCTCCACGACACTGAACTTCGTTGTGCCCGACAAATTCATGGATTCCAGAATCTCCTTCAAAGGATAGCTTCCGGCCTTTGCCAAAAGCTCCTCCTCCGTATAAGATTCCTCCAGATAATTCTCGCCATAGCTTGCCTCCGCCTCCTGTACGCTGGAGGCCTTCCCTTCGGCAAGCATGCTTTCCAGTCGGCAGGCCTCCTCCAGAATCTCTATGGATTCCTCCTCTGTGTATCCCAGCTGTCCCAGGACATGTTTCACAGCCTGCTCATTGTCATCCTTGATCAGATAAGCCGCTCCGGACAACGATGAGTAGAAATCCTGACTGCCCGCAATCCATTCGGCACAAGGCGAAAGCCAGACCGAATACTGATCCTTGGAGCCGAGCGGCATTCCTGTCGAGATATCCAGCATGTCGGCCACTGACTGTCTGCGCCCGTCGGGATCCACAATCCACGCTGTCAGCTCCTCCAGCGAATTCACCTCCTGAAGGGACTCGATGTATTCCCGGATCGGCTCCGCTCCCTGCTCGTTTCTGGTCTCCCAATCC
>CAYXAN010000152.1:0-5153 GCA_964461705.1 uncultured Sarcina sp.
GCTCTGCACAGGCCATCTGCAGCATCTCCCTCTGTGCGCTCATATTCGAATACGGTGCACTTGCCGAATACGCCGCAATGCACAGCAGCATCTCCGCCAGTGTCAGTGAGAAAACAGCCAGCAGAATGTCCTGTCCGGCATAAATGATGCCGATGGACATCATCAGGAACAGCAAATGCCCTATCACGAGGAAATGCTGCAGGCCGTTTACAATGTATGCCTTTTTCTGAAAAAACTTGCTGAGGTCATAAAAGGGCTGCAGCACAGGCGGTCCCTGTCTCCTCTGCATTCTCGCGGAAAAGAACCGGTCCGTCCCGGACAGAAGGCCTCCGATCAGGGGGGCAGCCAACAGCGTCACCACCACGATGACAGCTGTCTTTAAAATGTATGTCGCCATTACAACGCACCTCCTATGATGATCATCAGGAATGTGACAAGAATCGCTGTCGAAATCATGAGACACGGCTTCATGATCTTGAGCTCACCGATGACATCGATCATGTACCAGTTGGACATATATACACTCTGTACATCCCCGAAGGAATTGATGAAGTGTCTGTCATCCGCAGCATTGACGCCCGACATATAGGATCTGGTATTGTGCTCGGTGATGCCTCCCCGGTGTCTGGAAATGAATACGCCTGCAATGGGCAGTGAAATCACCAGAACAAACATAAACAGCATGACCACAATGTCTGAGCCGCCGATGACCGGAGCAACCTCCATCTGGAACATCTGATTCAGCACCGGCTGCAGAATATACTTGGAGATCAGCGGGAACAGGAAGCACATGGCAACGACAAGAGATGCCAGCGGCACAATGGAAAACCACTCTCCTCTGTGCGTCGTATCCTTCATGGCCTGCGATTTGTGGATAACGGCAAGAAGCTTTCCCAGCCACTTTCCCCAATAGAAGGAGGTGCTGGAGGTGCCGAAAATCAGGAACAGCACCAGCCACACACTGTTGGAATCAATGTAGGATTTCAGCGCGGCCCACTTGGCAACCAGCATTCCGAAGGGTGCCAGATACATGCCGCAGATACCGATGATCATCACGATCGCGAGGCGGGGAAGCTTGATGATCAGTCCGTGCATATCCTCAACGTTGCGGGAACCGGTAACGTTCTCAACGGCACCGACGCACAGGAACATCAGTGATTTGGATACCCCATGGAACAAAACCAGCATGACAGCAGCCCAAACCGACTCCGGATGACCGACACCGGCACAGGCAACGATCAGACCCAGATTGGAGATCGTGGAGTGTGCCAGCACTCTCTTTCCGTCGGAGGTGGCAATTGCCATCAGCGAGGCAGCAAAAAAAGTAAAGCCGCCGATCAATGTGACCAAAACGCCGGTCAGTGTTCCGTCCAGCATCGGTGCGATGCGGATGAGCAGATATACCCCGGCCTTTACCATGGTGGCGGAGTGCAGAAGAGCCGACGTCGGGGTCGGCGCAACCATGGCCCCCAAAAGCCACCCGCAGAAGGGGAACTGCGCACTTTTTGTCATGGCGGCAAAGGACAGCATCGCCAGAACAATCATCACGCCCGGATACACCGTCTTATCGACATTCAGAAGCTGGGACAGGTTCGTAATGTTCAGCACCAGCGCAGAATACAGGATGGCCACCATGAAGCCGCACCCACCGAGCAGGTTCATCCACAGCGCCCTGAATGAATTGCGAACAGACTCCTCCTCCTTGTTGTAACCGATCAGGAGGAAGGAACATACTGACGTAATCTCCCAGAAAAAGTACATCCAGGACATACTGTCGGACAACAGAAGGCCGAACATGGCTCCCATAAAGACAAAAAGCATCGCCAGAAACCAGTTGGAGCGTTCCGGATAGTTCCGATGGTGCTGATGATAGTCCTTGATGTACCCCACGGCATAATTGCAGATCAGACATCCCACCACGCCGACCATCAGGCACATGATGACCGTCAGATTATCCACCCGAAAATGGGCCGCTCCCTCCGGCAGCCTGCCGGACAGATCCAGCCACAGCATCGGAACAGTTCCGATCCAGGAAAGGAATGCCGCGTATATCCTTCTGCACCGAAAGGCATAAAAGGTCACGATTCCCATCAGCAGAATCTCTCCTGCCATAATCACCCTGTCGGCAGCGGGCACATGGAACAGATATTCATACTGCTCGCGCCCCCCCAGCACATTCACGGCCAGGTAGACTACGGCCGCTATGATACAGACTGCAGCCATTCGAACCACATACTTGCGCGCCGCATAAACCCTTTCGCTATTCCCCATCAAATACAACAGCAGGGCAACTGCAAAAGGAAAGAAAATAAGAAACTGTAGTATTAACACGTCTTCCCTCCTGTCCTGAGAATATCTCATGACACTGTCCACTGATATCGTGCAGCAAGGTATGTTAATTAATAAATTAACATACCTTGCTGCCGCTTCTTATTATAGCCGGATTTTCTTGACAGACAAGTTAAGTTCTTGGCCAAAAATTAGCTGCTTTATCGAAAATCCGTTGGGGAATCTGCTCACACGGAGCTTTTTGCAAAAAACGCCAGCAGGAGGCAATCTCCTGCTGACGCTTTTTCACATCGACTGATCCAGATCCTTCTGCACAAAATCCGGAACCTCACCTGCCCGGAAATAAAGGCTGTAATACATTCCTCCGTACTCACTGGACTTGCAGGTCGCATACAGGTCGATCGAGAAGTCATACAGTTCATCCGTTTTTCTCCAGTTCCCGCTGATCTGAACATCGGAGCAATCCAGAAGCTCCTGAATGCTTACCGGATCCGTGTAGTGAACCGTTTTCGTATCGCTTTCTGTATACTCGTACACGTCAATATAATCAATCTCTTCTGCGGAGCCCTTCTCCAGCAGCATGTCATGCTCCTTCAGGAAGGCCAGCGTGTTTACGTAAGAGGGATAGACATCATAGCTCTGATCCGCATAGATCGGCTGCTTGCACCGGAACGCCACCTTTCCGATTGCCGCCTCCTCCGAGAGCTGCGTGTAGGAATAAAACTGCTCCAGATCCTTTTTGTATGCCTCCTCAAATTCGGTGTACAGACTGCCCTCTTTCTCAACCATCCCGAAGCCGTTGGTGTATGAAAGAGCCCCTGTGCTTTCGGACAGCTCCTGCAGGTAATTGTCCGAATATACCGGAATCAATCCCTCCCGGTATTCCCGGGACGACACGATGGTATCCAGAACGGACGCATCCATGCTGTACGGAATGCTGACGGAGCGATACACGTTCCTTCCGTTCTTCATGTGATAGCAGATGATCGCGCTCCAGAAGTTCTCTCCGTCTCCGTCCCGAACCTTCCGTGAGTTCTCCATGGATGGCTCCGCCAATGCCTCCACCGCCTCGATATCCGTCAGCTCCATGCGCTGCAGCACGTGACTCACCGTATCGTAATAGTCGTCGACATCCTCCGCTGTTTCATAGTAGCAATAGGAGCTGTCTCCGTATACGTACAAAGCAGCGCTTTCCACGTCGCTGACCTTCGGAAGATACCTGTCATATCCTGTCAGATCATACCGGAATATCACAAAGATCGCGGCAGCGGCCAACGTGGCAATGATGATCTCTCCGAAATGTCCGAAGAATTTCCATATATTCAGCTCGTAGATGATTTCAATCACACCCATGCACAGAACCGTTGCCACAACAACCCCCAGCAGCATAAACGCCGTTCCGGAATTGGATGTGACGGAGCTGAACAGACTGATGACCAGCTGACCGACAAACAAAGCGGCAGTCACGCTGCTCACGATTCGAAGGAAGGCCCGCACAGGACGGTGAAGCACGGTCATCCCGGCCTGCTCCTCCCTGCGGTTCAGGTAAAGTCGAACGACAATGACAAGGAGTACCGCACCGATGATCACATTGGCGGCATCTGCCTTCAGGCAGGCCTGCAGCATGTCCCACAGCTGCGTCTTTGAAAGGCTTGTATTGTAGGAAAGATTCACTGTGCCCATATATCTGGACGGCGCCATCAGGTTGTAGAGAGGCGAGAACAGAAAGTCAGGACTCAGATTGCTGTAATAACAATACGTGCTGTAAAAGCTCGAGGTCAGCCAGTTTGTCATATCCAGAAGAAACTGATCCATCAGCAGAAGGAATACGGTGACGATTCCCGAAACAATGATGTTCCCCGTCAGCATGACAGCCAGAAGCCCGACACTGTAGGCGGCCAGAAAGCCGATCGTCAATCGCAGCAGCTGAATCATTGCCTCCGCAAAAATCAGTCCGTTCATACCGCCCATGGCCGCAGCACAGGCAACAGACAGAAGCAGGCAGACAACGAGCGGAATCTCAAACAGGAAAAATCCATTGAAATAAATACTCCAAAACCGCTCCATCCGCGAAATCGGCTGGCTTTCATAGAAGTCCTGCTTCTCCATGTTAAACAGATAGGAAAAGCCATTGATGGCCAGCAGCACCGCAATGATGACAACAACAAAGGCAAAGTCCTGCTGCACACCGATCCAGCTCTCCACCTCATAGAGACGCTGCGCCACGGATTTGGCCTCCGACAGATTCTGCAGAGCCGCTGTCTCATTGCTTCGAACGATCAGGAGAACGATCGCCACCGGATAATACAACAGCATATAGAGAATGATTCCCGCCAGCATCCACAGCCGCCTTTGCAAAAGCTGCCGCTGCAGAACGGCGAAATGTCCGTTTTTCCTTCTGTTCATGTTGTCCATGCATTGCCTCCCCAACAGAAAACAGGTTTCCTGCATTGCGTCCGAACACCGTCCGGCCGATGCAGCCTAATCCATGATAAATTTGCGAATATCGTAGCCCACTACCTCTGTTTCGCTGATGAAGACCTCTTCCAGCGTCAAAGGCAGGACTTCAAAAAATACCGTGTTGACACCGCGGAAGTGCTGCTCGATGGTTTCCCTGCTGCCGCGGATGGTCAGCGTAACCAGGCGTCCTCTGTGTTCCTCGTTGATGACATCCTGCCCGGCCAGAGCCATTTGTCTGTCCTCCTCCGACGCAAATACACACTGCACCTTCAGAATGGACGATTTCAACGATTCCATGTCCTCGGACAACAGAATGCCGCCCTTATGAAGCAGTCCGACATGGTCACAGATATCTTCAATTTCCCGCAGATTGTGAGAGGTGATCACCGGAGTCAGACCCCGAT
>CAYXAN010000153.1:0-5142 GCA_964461705.1 uncultured Sarcina sp.
CTCCCATGCCGAAGGATTCGCACAACCGTCTGGAGATGCTGCAGCCCAGCATGAACATCATGAAAAGCATCGTGGGCTCCGTGATGAAGAGCGGCTTCAACGGCATCTTTCTTGTAGCTTCCAATCCGGTCGATATTATGACCTATTATGTGTGGCGCCTGTCCGGCCTTCCGACTGTCATTGACAAAACCGGCGCCAGAGAAATCGTAGAAATCAAGCTGAAGGAGGATGAGGAGGAAGCTCTCAAGAAATCCGCCTCCGTCCTCATCCCCTTCTACAAGGAGCTTCTGTAGCGGCTAAGAAAGCATGAACAAAAGCGTTTCCTGCGCCGAATCCGGAAAATCCCGGGGCGATGCGGATTCAATCCGCACTGCCCCGGGATTTTCCGGCAAGATAGTCCACCGCAGAGAGAGCCGCCACATTTCCCTCGCCCGCCGCCTTGATGTACTGGTAGGGTGCCCCCACAGCATCGCCGCAGGCAAAGCAGCCGGGCAGATTGGTCCGCATCCTGCGGTCCACGGCGATGTGGCCTTCCTCCATTCGAAGGCCCGGCACGAGCTGCGTCGGTGCCACACTCTCCCGCAGGATGAAGACTCCGTCCGTCTCATAAATCCCCTGATCTGTCACAAGACGCTGTACCTTCATGGCACCTTCCACAGCAACCGGCGTTTCACGGCACACCCTGACGGAGGCCGCTGTCTTCACCTCGCCATCATACATCGGAAAGTAATAAACCCTTTCCGCCAGCTCCGCCAAAAAGTCGGCCTCAACCTCTTCCTTAGGAGAAAAACCGATGACAGCCGCTGTTTTTCCCTTATATAAGGGAGCGTCACAGGTCGCGCAGTAGCTCACACCCCGTCCCAGAAACTCCTCCTCCCCTGGGTATGCCTTCGCACTGCTCACACCGGTTGCCAGGATGACGGCTCCGGCTTCATATACTGTTCCGTTCCCCGACAACGCATAGTAATCGCCCATGCCGTAAACCACATGGATCCTGTCCTCTGTGATCTCAAGCTGCAGAGCCTTCAAATGAGCCGCAAAGGCATCCCTCAGCTGATCCCCTCCGATATTCGGAAGACCCAGATAATTCTGTACGGCATGTGCCCTCTCCACCTTTCGGCTCAATTCCCTGCTGCCAAGCAGCAGGACGCTCTTATTGCGGATCGCTGCCGTAATCGTAGCCTCCAGTCCCGCAGGGCCGGTGCCGATGACGGCGATATCGTATCGTTCCATACAGTCCTCTTGAAAATTCTCATACGCCCGACGAACATCATCAGGATGAACGTCAGGCGTTACAGTTTTTTATAACCTCACAGGCACTTAATTTCTCCCGGCAGCCGCCTCGCGGATCCAAGCCAGCCTTTGTGTATCAAAGTCAGCCGGAATCGTGCAGTCGGCACCCAGAATCAAGCCCGTTCTTCCTGCTGTCTGCAGAATCCGTTCGGTTTGCGCCTGCACCTCCTCCTTGCTTCCCGTCATCAGCACACCCTTCGGCGAATTATCAAAGCCCCCTATGAGCGTCTTACCCGGAAACAGCCGTCTTCCCTCCTCCATGGTGATTTTGGTTTGTCCGATTGCCCAATTCACCGCACAGGCACCATATTCGTTATACATTTCGAAAAATCGGCGGACATTCAGTCCAAAATTACCACACAAATGCACAACATTGCAATCCGAAAGCGTGTTTGCAAAATCCATGATTTTTCTTTCCGCCGGACAGATGCACTCCTTATATAATTCAAGCGGTATGCTCTCAAACCAATCCGTCAATGCCAGATAAATACCGTCTGCCCGGCCCGGCTGCACAACCTCTCTTATCAAATTACACAGTCCCTCGGCCATCACCTCCATTGCTGCAGCCATAACATCACGATCTTGAGAAAGGAAAACCGGCATCTTGTCTACGCTCATCGGGATATCCTGCTCGAAGCGAATCGCATCGCGGATACGCTTCCTTATAAGCTCTCTGCCCAGCCAGATTTTTTGCAAAAACCGCAGGATCGGTCAGTGCAGAATTCATATCCTTGTATTCCATAAAGTGATGCCACAGTCCTACCGGAATCGTCCCTGCATCCTCCCCGTGCAAAACCCTTGTGACAAGCTCTCTTTTGGATTTCATTCAAATAAGCCCCCACTTTTCCAAGACATCGTACTCGGCCTGCAGCGGGCTCCTTTCCACATGGAAATCCCGATCAATCACCATAACCTTCTGATGATCACGATCATAGGCCGGCCATTCCAAACCCTCGATGGACGGATTTCCGTTTCGGGCAAAGGCACCGATCACCTGTCCCCAGGTATGAGAGATCGGTTCACTGTCTGCGTACAGCACAGCCCGCATCATCAGCGGAATCTCCGAGGTATGCCACGCATATTTTCCCTTTTGCGGGATCAGATGATACACATCATAGCGGTTGCAGTACTGATAGGTCGGCGCACAGTCCTCCTCTGCACGGGCCTTGGCCTGAAAGTGTGAAGTGCAGCCGAGCGGTCCTGCCAGGGAAATGATCTTCATATAGGTTTGCACCGCATTATCGTTGTGTACATTGCACTTCTTAAATTCCGCAACAATTTCTTCTGCTGCCTCTCTCGTGATCTTTACCTCCGACGAGCCCGGCATATCGGTTTTCTCCGCACACAGCTTGTCGATCAGTGTCTCCCAGCTGACATCAAAGGCCTCGTCCGGAGCAAAGGCCGCCAGCTCATCCTCCGATGCTCCCACCAAAAGAGGAATTTTCCTTGACAGCTCCGTGGGTTTTAAATAATTACCAGGGATATATGCCAGATGCTCGTCATCGGCCACCGGCGAAATCTTGATGTCATGGCCGATCCGCGCCTCTTCAATCGTCCTTGCCGGAAGTTTCAGGAAGCCCTCCAGGTCTCCCTTTTTAAGACCCAAGGATGCAAAAAGCTGATCTCTTTGCTCCGCCGCCATCTCCTTTGAAAAGTTATTCACCGACATGGAGCCGCTGGATACAATGGCATAACGAAACAGCCCTTCCGCTTCCTTCAGCTGCATCAGTGTGTTGACCTTGCATCCTCCGCCGGACTCTCCCATAATTGTTACCTTTTCAGGATCTCCGCCAAAGGCTTCAATATTCCTCTGTACCCATTTCAACGCCAGGACAAGATCCGTAAAGCCGGCCAGACCGGAATCCTTATATTTGTCGTCCAGATCACCCAGATACAGATATCCGAAGACATTCAGCCTGTGATTGACTCCCACGACAACCACATCCTGCTCCTTCACCAGACGATCCGCACCGGTCACTGCACTTCCGGAGCCGTCATTGAGTCCGCCGCCGTGCATATAAAAAATCACCGCACGCTTTTTGTCATCTACGCCGGGTGTGATGACATTCAAAAACAGGCAGTTCTCGTCCTGATACTCATCCTCACAGCCGTACAATTCCGGATGACCCCCCGTCCAATAGGCACTCCAGAAGTTGGCAGCCGCAATGCTTTCTCCCAGCTGTACCGCATACGGCGAATTTTTGGTGCAGTCATAGATGCCCTCCCAATCTGCAGCCTCCGTTGCCGGCAAAAAGCGATGCTCCTTGTCGCAGAGCCCGCCGTACGGGATTCCGCGAAAAATCGCCACCTTGTCACGCACCTGTCCTCTGACATACCCGTGATGTGTTTTTACAATTTGTTCCGTACCCTCTACGCTGCCGTGTACAGGAATTCCATAGATGTTTTCCATTTTTTCTTCCCCTTCCTTATATTTTGCTGGAATTGCTGATGAGATCAGCAGTTCCCTATCCGATATTCCACAACGTGCCCATGCGGCGCGTTTGCGGTACGTATCATCCGATTCTCTTAATCCATTTCCCGCTTCGCAGGCGGAACACTGCCCACACACATTTCAGGATCTGATCGATCTTCATAAAGAAATAGATCCAGAATGCCGGAAGATGCAGAACCAGCCCTGCCAGTACGCCAAGCGGTACCGAGGCGATCCACAGGAAAAGGACATCTGCAATCATCAGAAATCTTGTGTCCCCTCCGCCGCGCAGCACTCCCTTTGTGAGAATCGAATTTGTCGACTGAAAGATCACGATAATGGCAATGGCATCCATCAGCTGATACGCAATCATCCTTGTCTCTTCCGTAATCCGGTACATTCCGACCACCGGCCGACTCACCAGCAAAATGATGCCGCAGGCGATCACCCCAAGAATTGCTCCGAAGATCATAAAGGTATATCCTTCCCGTCTGGCTCTTTCAACAGCTCCTTCCCCAAGCGTATGTCCCGTCATGATGCAGCTTGCCTGACTGATTCCCTGCGTCAGTACGGTTGTCCGCTGCTGAGTAATGGCTGTAATCGAATTTGCCGACACAAAGCTGGCACCGATATGTCCCATAATGATGGCTACTGCCGTATTGCCGAAGGCCATAAGCGAATCGCTGATCACGACCGGGATGCAAATACGCAGGTATTCCCCGGTCAGGTCCTTGCAATCCGCAAACAGATCCTTCAAGCTGTAGGCAATATCCTTATCCGCAAGAAGGAAATAACCGAGTACTGCTGCACATTCAATCAATCTTGCCAGAAAGGTCCCCAACGCAGCTCCTGCCACTCCCATCTTAGGTGCACCGAGCTTTCCGAAGATAAAAATCCAGTTGAAGAAAACATTGGAGCTGAATCCTGCAATTGCACTGATCAACGGCACATATGCCTTGCCTACGCTGCGCAGCACAATAGCGACATCCAGAATAAGGCCCAGCAAAAGGTACGTTGGAACCATCCAGAAGAAATACCTTGTTCCTTCATAGATGATCTGCGAATCCGGCGTATAGATCCGCATAATCTGACGCGGAAAGAGCGCCGTCAGAACCATGAACAGGATTCCGAAGCTGATGCAGAAGCGCAGCATGATGGTAATCGATTTTTTCAGTGATTCCTTGTCGTTCATCCCCCAAAACCGGGAAACCATCACGGATGCTCCCATTCCGATCCCCATGCAGGCGATGTGATAAATCGTAATAAACTGATTAGCCAGAGAAGATGCTGATATAGCCGTCTCCCCCAACGTTCCCAGCATCACCGTATCCATCATGTTCACACCGATCGTAATCAGGTTCTGCAAGGCGATAGGAATGGCAAGGCGGCAGGCCTTTGCATAAATCTCCCTGTCCCCC
>CAYXAN010000154.1:0-5042 GCA_964461705.1 uncultured Sarcina sp.
TTGATCGTACGGCAATCGAGAGAGGACAGGTTGTTGCTAAGCCTGGCACCGTAACCTGCCACAAGAAGTTTACCGCTCAGGTATACGTTCTGACCAAGGATGAGGGTGGCCGTCATACTCCTTTCTTCAACAATTATCGTCCTCAGTTCTATTTCAGAACAACGGATGTTACCGGTGTAATCTCTCTTCCTGAGGGAACTGAGATGTGCATGCCCGGCGACCACGTTGAGATGACCATCGAGCTGATTCATCCGGTAGCAATGGAAGAGGGTCTTACCTTCGCTATTCGTGAGGGCGGCCGTACCGTTGGATCCGGACGTGTTGTTTCCATCGTGGAGTAATTCAGCAATTCACGAGAGGAAGTCTCGCAATAAGTATCATCAAATGTTTGAACAGCTGCTGCAAGCTTGCTTGCGGCAGCTGTTTGTTTTTGCAGCAACAGACACATTTTACAGATCCATTGGGTATTGGAGCTAAGAACGCGCTAATATTATGCAGGATATCTGCGAGAAAAAGAGATGGCAATTTGAGTGCAATCATAAAAATGATTGTAAATATGATATAATATGCTCACTCATTTGAATTGTCGTGTTCACAGCAGCGATATAGTAGCATCGGCATCTTTCGTAAATCGGGCAGAGCATGTATAATCATCACAAATACGCCTGTATTATGTATTAAATATCTTTTTGATGATGATTGGAGACTGCTATGACAGAGCGCATGGACGAGATATCAATCAGGATGCTGGGTACGTTTTCCCTGAAATACATGGGAAACGAAGTAGTGCTCGGACGTAATTCCACGGCTAAATTCATTCAGCTGCTGCAGCTGGTGTGGCTGAAGGGAGAACGCGGGATTTCCAAGCAGCAGATTGTACATTGTCTGTATGAGGGGAATGAGCTTTCCAACCCGAACAACAGTTTCAACAACCTTCTTTTTCAGACGAGGAAGCAGATGGTGGCAGCCGGCTTGCCGCACATGGATTATGTGGTGAAGGTGGGAAAGATTTACATTCCGGATCCCAATGTACCGATCCGGGTGGATGTGCAGGAATTTTGGGATGCCGTGACGGCGGCAAGGTGCGAGAAGGTAGATGATAGGAGAAAAGCTGTGTTCTATCGGAAGGCTTTTGATTTGTATCAAGGCCCCTTGCTTCCCGAACTTGAGAATAAATCCTGGGTGGTGGCTGATTCGGCAAAGCTTTGCGATGCATTTGCGGAGGCCACAAAATTTATTGGTGAGACCGCTAAACAGGAAAAGGATTATGAGGCGATGTTCCGGATTTATGAAAAGGCGGCAAGGCTTTATCCGGACGGTGACTGGCAGGCGGATCAGATTGAGGCGCTGATTTATAAAGAGGATTTTCGGGAGGCGCTTCACCTTTATGACAAGACGGTACATCGGTATTCAGATGAAATGGGACTTCCGCCTTCTGAGAAGATGCTGTCAAATTTCAGGCGTATGTCTCAGAAGATCACGTCACCGGAAAGACAGATTCATGAGATTCAATCCTGTCTGCGGTCGGAACCGACGGGCGAGGCATATTATTGCAGTTATCCCGGTTTTATTGATATTTATCATGTGATGGAACGGAACATGGTACGTACAGGGGATTCGGTGTATCTTCTGCTGTGCACACTGGTGGATTATGCAGGCAAACCGATTCAGAATCGCAGCAAGCTTGAGATCAGATCAAACACTTTGAGGCAATGCATCGGCAGAAGTCTGTGCGAGGGTGATGTGTATACGAAGTACAGTGCATCACAGTACTTAATACTTTTACCGGGAGGGACTCTGGAGGACTGCGACGCCGCGGCAAAGAAAATCAGTGCGATGCTTCAGGAACTGGAGGGAAATCGTGCAGGCGTTCGATACAGCAGTGTGTCAGTGGCTAACATGTCATATATGATACCGGAATAATAGGGACAGCTTAGATGAAGTCGACAGCGAAGGAATTGACATCAAGGGGTGCATGTGCGCCGTGCAGGATGGTGATGGGTATTCATCGTTCCTACGGCTATGATTGTGAGGGGGAGGTCTGACATCCGTATCAGGCGAAACCGATATATTTCAGAAGCTTAATGCAGGCAATCGGGGCAATGGCCAGGCTTATGGATGAGCTGGATTTTCCACAGCGAGCAACACTTCCCAGGAGCTTTTTTGTAAAGGAAAACACAGAAGAAAACCGCAAGAGGGTGATAAGGAAAAAACAAATCATGACGAATTCAGAGGACAAAAGCGGTAAAAAGGGGACGTTCATCGTCCAGGTAATGTATCGGCAGGGTACCACATGGCAAGGGCAGGTCACGTGGGCGGAGCAGGATAAAAAGGTGTACTTCCGCAGCGCCCTGGAACTGGTACGACTGATTGACGATGCAATGAACGGACAAGAAAAACGATCATCCTTTTTGCCACCTGCCGGAGGCTCCGCAGGGGAGGATGAGACCTGAACGGGTCACGGGCAGGCCAATCTCGTCCGCGGTGACCTGACCGCCGAACCGGGCGGTAAAGGTTGAATTCATCATATAGGAAAGGACAGCGGGCTGCAGACCTGTGGTATAAGAATTCAGCAGAACAAACAGCGGGTCATCGGACAGGATACGCATGCACAGCTGCAGAAAGGCGTAGATATTCTCTTCCATTTTCCATATCTCACCTTTCGGACCGCGGCCATAGGAGGGAGGATCCATGATGATGGCATCGTAGTGATTTCCTCTTCGGATTTCCCGTTCCACGAATTTCGCACAATCATCCACAAGCCACCGGATCGGCGCATGGCTTAGCTGGGAGATGTGTGCGTTTTCTTTTGCCCAGGTCACCATGCCCTTGGAAGCGTCCACATGTGTAACATTTGCACCTGCAGCGGCGGCGGCAAGCGTGGCTCCGCCGGTGTAAGCAAACAGATTCAGAACCTTTACGGTGCGTCCGTTCTGCGTTGCATGTTCGATCATGGGGGTGAACCAGTCCCAATTCACGGCCTGCTCCGGGAAAAGGCCGGTATGCTTGAAGCTGAAGGGCTTCAGCATAAAGTGCCTAAGCTTTCCTGCCCCGGAATAGGAGATCATCCATTCTTCGGGTAAGGAGAAGAATTCCCAGCTTCCGCCGCCGCTTTTGCTGCGGTGGTAGTGTGCATTGGGGGATTGCCATTCGTTTTTCTGAGGAGTATTCCAGATCACCTGCGGGTCCGGGCGAATCAGGCGATATTCGCCCCAACGCTCCAGCTTTTCCCCATTTGAGGCATCGATTACTTCGTAATCCTTCCAATGATCGGCAACCCACATACGGCACAACCTTTCCATATAACAATGTTTTCATTCTCAACAGCAGATAGTTTAGTACATTCTGTGCTTTGATTGCAATATCCGGCCGTGCATGCGGCGGACGGGACAAAGGATGAAGTGCTGCTTGACAGATGTTGAGCCGGGCGGTGGATGCTGGCTGACCTTGAAGCGGTGATAAAGTATGCTGCGATTGTTGACGCGGCGGCACGCAAAGCTTAGAATGTTCGGAGTGTATAAATGTATACATTACGCACCTTAGGAGGAATGGGAGATGACAAGCGGGCAAATCACCATGTTGATCACGATGGCAGTGTATCTGATTGCCATGGTGGGAGTAGGATTTAAGCTGACGGAGAAAAATGAAACGGTCGGGGATTTCTTTTTGGGAGGTCGCCAGCTGGGACCGCTGGTAACGGCGATGAGTGCGGAGGCATCCGATATGTCCAGCTATTTGCTGATGGGGCTTCCGGGACTTGCCTACCTGTCCGGCGTCGCCCATGTCGGCTGGACGGTGATCGGCCTGGCGGCAGGAACATATCTTAACTGGCTCATTGTTGCCAAAAAGCTGCGCAGATACACGGAGCGGACCGGCTCGATCACGATTCCGGAATTCTTCTCCAACCGCTGGGGGGATGACAGGCATTTTCTGACTGCGATTGCAGCAGTATGGATTATTGTCTTTTTTGTGCCGTACACCGCATCAGGGTTTGCCGCCTGCGGCAAGCTGTTCCGGTCCCTTTTTGGATTGGATTACCATGTGGCAATGATTATCAGCGCCATTGTCATTATTTTCTATACGGCACTGGGGGGCTTTCTGGCGGCATCCATTACGGATTTTATTCAAAGCATTATCATGTCGCTGGCTCTTCTTGCCATCCTGATCTTTGCGATAACTCAGGCAGGAGGGCTCCCGACGGTGATTGAAAACGCAAAGTCACTTCCGGGTTATCTGTCCTTTACACAAACATATGATCCGACGACCGGAACGGCTTCCGCATACGGTCTCCTGACCATTTGCTCTACGCTGGCATGGGGGTTGGGATATTTCGGCATGCCGCATATTCTTCTTCGGTTTATGGCGATTGAAAATGAGGAAAAGCTGGGTCTCTCCAGAAGAGTTGCCTCAATCTGGGTCGTAATCTCTATGGCAATTGCTGTTTTGATCGGTATGGCAGGATTGGGAATGACAAGCCGGAATGTCATACAGACGCTGGAGGGATCAGCTTCGGAGACGATCATTGTGGTAACAGCCAATCTTCTTGCAACCTATGGAGTTCCGGCGGCCTTGGTGGCGGGAGTTGTTCTGTCCGGTATTCTTGCAAGCACGATGTCCACGGCTGATTCGCAGCTCCTGGCAGCATCGTCCTCTGTGAGCAACGACCTTCTTGTAAAGTTTCTGCATTTCAGCATTAAAAAGGAACAGTCATTGCTGGTGTCACGTGCAAGCCTGATCGTTATCGCAGTGATCGGAATTGTCCTGGCGTGGGATCCCGACAGCTCTGTATTCGGCATTGTCAGCTTTGCCTGGGCAGGATTCGGCGCATCCTTTGGCCCGATCGTTCTGCTGGCACTGTTTTGGAGGAGATCCAATAAATACGGTGCACTTGCAGGCATGCTGACGGGCGGCATCATGATCTTTGTATGGAAATTCGCTATCCGGCCGAGAGGCGGAGTATGGGGCATTTACGAATTGCTTCCGGCCTTTCTCATTGCGATGCTTGTGAATGTGGCGGTATCGTTGGTGACGCCGGCCCCGGA
>CAYXAN010000155.1:0-5030 GCA_964461705.1 uncultured Sarcina sp.
TATGTGGAGGCCAACAGTCTGAACGTGGGCTCCGTCAATCTGGGGAAGGCAGTATACAGCAATCCCATTGATGATGTGGAATACTGTGTCCGGCAGATTCTGCAGCATGACAAGCGGCCGGAGATCGAGGTCTTTGAGCTGGGCATGATCCATACGGTGAAGGAGCTGGAGGATAAATTTCATTTTGTAAAGCCGATCCTGTTTGCCCTGGTGTTCGGGCACGGCGGTGAGATGCCGGCGACACCGGCGGCACTTCGTCATATGGTGGAGTATCTTTATGAGAATTTCTCCCATGAGCAGGCCCTGTGGGGCTATACGCAGGCCGGCCGCAGGGATTGGGACATGATGAGGCTGGCACTGGAGAAGGGAGCCAGCAGCATCCGCATCGGCTTCGAGGATTCCGATTACGTGGATCCGCAGACAAGAGCCGAAACTAACGCACCGATCGTGGAGGCCGGCGTGAAGCTGGTGAGAAGCCTTGGCATGGAGCCGATGACGCCGGATGAGGTGCGCTCGATGCTGAAGATCGGACCGCGGCAGTCATCCAAAGGGTAACAGGCGCAAAATTTCATTTTTCTCTTGACAACATGTAGCATGCTACACATAATATGTAGCATGCTACATGTGCGTGTAACACCTTTCCGGGACGCAGGAGGGTGCTTCCGCTGCCGGGATCCGGCGAGGAAAACGCTTTCATCAGTGTTTCCCCGGGCAATGCCGGTTGGAAGGGTGACGATCCGGGGCAGCCGATACAAAGGGGGATGACGTGGAATGCAAATGTGAACGAAGCTTTGAAAAGGCTCCGCTGGGCTACAAATTCAAACGGATCAACGAAATGTTCAAGGCCAGAATGAACGAGGACATGAAGCGCAGCGGCGTGACCTTTTCACAGAATGAGATTCTGTTCTACTTAATGAAGAACAAGGACCACGATGTCAATCAGCAGGAGCTGTGCCGCGCGCTGCAGGTGGCGCACCCGACGGTCATCGGTCTGATCAACCGGATGGAGGAAAAGGGGTTGGTGGAGCGGAAGGTGGACCCCTCCAACCGCAGGAACCGCTACATTGCGCTGACAGAGAAGGCAGGTCAGTTCCTGCTGCAGACAAGAGAGCTGCGATGCCGGAACGATCAGCTGATTGTGCGCAACATGTCGGAGGAGGAAAAGGAAACCCTGAATGAGCTTCTGACAAGGGTCTATGACAACATGCAGGATGATGCCTTCTGGAAATAAATGCCGCTTTGCGGGCACATTCAATATAGAAGAGAGGTAGAGGAATGATAAAAGGTAAGGATCTGAAAAAGAAGGGCAGTACGCTGAAAACACTGGCTGCCCGGCTTGGAAGGTACAAGACGCCGGCGCTTGTGACTCCCTTCTGCATGCTGGGAGAGGTCGTGGCGGAGATGGTGATCCCGGTCTTGATGGGAAACCTGGTGGATCTTGGTGTTTCCCAGGGGAATGTGCAGTATGTGCGAAACACCGGGCTTTTGATGCTGCTGGTGGCGGTCTTTGGCCTTGTATGCGGAGGGGCAGGAGCCTTCACCGGTGCAAAGGCCGGGGCCGGCTTTGCCAAAAATCTCCGGAAGGCGATGTTTGACAACATTCAGAATTTCTCCTTTGCGAACATTGACCGATTCAGTCCATCCAGTCTGGTGACACGGCTGACCACCGATGTGACGAACGTACAGAATGCGTTTCAGATGACGATCCGCATGGCAATGCGGGCCCCGTCCACCTTGATTGTCGCGATGTGCATGTCCTTCCTCATCAGTCCGAGGCTGGCCAGCATTTATCTGGCGGCTGTCATCATTCTGGCGATTCTGCTGTTCTTCATCATGCGGAGCGCAACAAGCTATTTCCAGAAGGTGTTCGAGCGTTATGACGATCTGAACGAGAGCGTGCAGGAGAACGTGTCCGCCATCCGGGTGGTGAAGGCCTATGTCCGTGAGGATTATGAAATCAGCCGCTTTCAGAAGGCGGCAGCCAATATTTATCTGATGTTTGTGCAGGCCGAGCTGAAGGTTTCCTGGACCTCACCCCTGATGAGCGCGGTGGTTTACATCTGCATCCTTATGATCAGCTGGGTGGGCGGTCACATGGTGATCGCACAGACGCTGACAACCGGTCAGCTGATGAGCCTTCTTACCTATTGCATGAACATCCTAAGCAGCCTGATGTTTCTTGCCATGATCTTCGTGATGATGACCATGTCCGAGGCCAGCTGCCGGCGTATTGCAGAGGTCATCAACGAGAAGTCCACGCTGACAAACCCTGAGAACCCGGTCATGGAGGTTTCGGACGGCAGCATCGTCTTTGATCATGTCAGCTTTGCATACAACAGGGATTCCAGGGAAAGGGTTCTGAAGGACATCAATCTTTCGATCTCCTCCGGTGAGTGCATCGGCATCATCGGCGGAACAGGCTCCGCCAAATCCAGCCTCGTCAACCTGATCAGCCGCCTGTATGACGTGACAGAGGGAAGGATCCTGGTCGGCGGCATCGATGTGCGGGAGTACGATATGGACACCCTCCGCAATAAGGTGGCGGTGGTGCTGCAGAAGAACGTTTTGTTCTCCGGCTCGATCCTGGATAATCTGCGCTGGGGCAACAAGGAGGCAAGCACGGAGCAGTGCCGGCGCGCCTGCGAAATTGCCTGTGCAGACGAGTTTATCGACAAGATGCCGGAGGGCTACAACACCCGCATCGAGCAGGGCGGAACCAATGTCTCCGGCGGTCAGAAGCAGCGCCTTTGCATTGCCCGGGCGCTTTTGAAGGATCCGAAGGTATTGATCTTCGATGATTCCACCAGTGCAGTGGATACGGCGACGGACCGCAGGATTCGGGAGGGACTGGCAAGGTTTATGCCAAGGACCACCAAGCTGGTGATTGCACAGAGGATTTCCTCGGTGCAGGAGTGCGACCGCATCATTGTCATGAACGACGGCTGTGTGGACGGAATCGGCACCCACGAGGAGCTGCTGGCCGGAAACGCGATTTACCGCGAGGTATATGAGTCCCAGAACGGCGCCGCGGCGGATGCGGACTTTGATCCCAAGAACTGATCGTAGCAAAACGGATCGTAACGAAACGGATCGGCAAAGGCAGAGGGACAGATTTTACAGGCATCTATTGAGCCGGCAGTGTCTTTGGCTTCCCTTCGGAAGATCAAAGACGCTGCGGCGTATACAGATCGAGAAGATCGAGAGGTAACAAAATGGCACAGGACAAACAGAAAATGGGAGGACCGGCAGGCGGTCCAAGACGCGGAATGCGCGGCATGCCGAGGGAAAAGGTGGAAAATCCGTGGAAGCTCGTCGGACGCCTTTTGGGGATCCTATTCCGCAATTACGGCATTCACATGCTGCTGGTGCTGGCATGCATCGTGGCGACGGTACTGGCCAGCGTGCGCGGCACCATGTTCACAAAGACACTGATTGACAGCTATATCACGCCGATGCTGGGACAGGACAATCCGGATTACGGTCCGCTTGCAAGGGCAATTCTGCAGGTGGCGGTCTACTACGGCATCGGGGTTCTGGCGGCTCTTCTGCAGGCAAGGCTCATGGTCTATGTGACGCAGGGAACCATGCGGAATCTGCGTGACCAGCTTTTTGAGCACATGGAGAAGCTGCCGATTAAATATTTTGACGTCAACGCCCATGGCGACATCATGTCGATTTATACGAATGATATTGATACGCTTCGCCAGATGATCAGCCAGAGCATCCCTCAGCTGATGAACAGCGCCATCACCATTGTGTCGATTTTTGCCATGATGGTTGTTCTGAGCGTTCCGCTGACGATACTGACCTGCGCCATGGTGGCGGTGACGATGTTCTTTTCCTCTATGGCGACCCGTATTTCGGCCAAAAACTTTGCCGCAAGACAAAGAGGACTGGGAAAGCTGAACGGCTTTATCGAAGAGACCATGGCAGGACAGAAGGTGGTGAAGGTCTTCTGTCATGAGGAAGAGACCACCGAAACCTTTGATGAGCTGAACGAGGCACTGGAGGAGGTGTCCTATAAGGCAGAGGCCTATGCCGGCATCATGGGTCCCATCAGCACCCAGCTGGGCAACGCCTCGTATGTGCTCTGCGCCGTTGTCGGCTGCCTTCTTGCCATCAATCAGTATGCGGGCTTTACGGTCGGCGCGCTGGCCTCCTTCCTGACCTTCAATAAGAGCTTTAACATGCCGGTCAATCAGGTGGCCATGCAGTTTAATTCCATCATCATGGCACTGGCCGGCGCCCAGCGTATTTTCGCTCTTCTGGATGAGAAGCCGGAGGAGGATGACGGATATGTGACGCTGGTCAACGCCCACATTCGCGAGAAGGAGGGCGCAGCGGCCGTTCCGGAGAATGCGGATGAGCTGGCAGATGCGGCCGTGGACGGCGCATCTGCCGCCGTGGAGGAGGCGCTGGCTGCCCGCTATGAAATTAAGGAGTGCAAGGAGCGAACCGGACAGTGGGCATGGAAGCATGTGCACAAGGCCGACGGCTCCGTTACCTACGTGCCCCTGCAGGGGGATGTCACCTTCGGCGGAGTGAATTTCGGCTACAGTGACGACAAGATGGTGCTTCATGACATTGAGATCCATGCGGAGCCGGGACAGAAGGTGGCGCTCGTCGGCTCCACCGGAGCCGGAAAGACCACCATCACCAACCTCATCAACCGGTTTTATGACATTCAGCAGGGGAAGATCCGATATGATCACATCAATATCGGCAAGATTGCGAAGAAGGATCTGCGCAGATCACTCGGAATGGTGCTGCAGGATACCCACCTGTTCACGGGGACGGTTATGGAGAACATCCGCTACGGAAGACTGGATGCCACCGATGAGGAGGTAAAGCAGGCAGCACGGCTTGCCAATGCCGATGGCTTTATCCGCAGACTTCCGAAGGGGTATGACACCCTGCTGAAGGGAGACGGCGCCAATCTGTCCCAGGGACAGCGGCAGCTTCTTGCCATTGCCAGAGCCGCCATCGCGGATCCGCCGGTCCTGATTCTGGATGAGGAACCAGCTCGATCG
>CAYXAN010000156.1:0-4966 GCA_964461705.1 uncultured Sarcina sp.
GCAAGAGCTGTCAGCAGTCCCATGATAACGGACAGCTCCGCGAAGGAAGCGGGGGTGCCTGTCGGATACAGACCAAGTGCCCCCTCCGCCATGACCGCCAGAAAACACGCCGCATAAACACACAGCGAGCCCAGGGAAACATAATGCGTCAGCAAAAACGGTACAAAAAAGGCCACCGCCGCAACCGGCAGAATTCCGATATAATAGCCGAAGGCAAAGCCGGCCATAACCGCCACACCCTTTCCCCCCCGAAAACCCATGTAGAAGGGATAATCATGCCCAAGAACCACTCCCGCAAAGGCCCACATTTTCAGAAGATAAATCCTGTCCGGATATGCATTTCCAAGAAGACACTGCACCAGGAGAAGACACAGCAGTCCCTTCCACATATCAAGGAAAAAGACCAGAAGCCCCGTATTCTTCCCCATCACCCGCATGGCATTGGTTGTGCCGGAGTTGCCGCTTCCGTAATTGCGAATGTCAATCCCTTTGCTCTTTCCGATCAGAAAGGCCCATTGAATGCACCCGAAGCCATACCCAATCGCAAGACATAAGATACGTAATGCAAGATTCATGTCACTCCCCTGCTCCAAAAGCCGTCAGCATGATGCGGCTTTATCCATCGTCCTTTATGCAGTGCCGGGTTTCAATGTCCCCTTGCCCCAATGATGCCCGGACTGCCGTACGCTTCTATCTGTTCTTGCCGTCCTCGCTCCGCTCCCGAATCACAAACTGAATCGGTGTCCCTGCAAAGCCGAAGGTCGACCGGATCTGGTTTTCCAGATATCGCAGATATGAAAAATGCATCAGATACTTGTAGTTTACAAACAGCACAAAGGTGGGCGGCTTGACCCCGGCCTGCGTTGCGTAAAAAATCCGCAGCATCCTTCCCTTGTCTGAGGGCGGCTGCTGCATCACCGCAGCCTCTGTAATGATCTCATTCAGGACGCCGGTCTGAATCCGCAGATTCTGGCTGTCTGAAACCATATCCACCTCATCATAAATATTCTGCAGCCGCTGACCTGTCTTGGCAGAAATATAAAGAATCTCCGCATAGGGCATAAAAGACAGCGTCTGCCGAATCCTGTTTGTGAAATTCTTCATGGTGGAGTTGTCCTTTTTCAGGGCATCCCACTTATTGACGGCGATGATCACCGCCTTGCCCCGATCGTGGGCAATTCCTGCAATCTTGGCATCCTGCTCTGTCACACCGTCCTCTGCGGAAATCACAAGAAGCGCGATATCCGCCCGTTCTACAGCGGCCACCGCGCGAAGAACCATATATCGCTCCAGCTCCTCCGATACCTTATTCTTGCGGCGAAGCCCAGCCGTGTCAATAAAGACATAGTCCTTTCCCTTATGCCGCACCCTGGTATCAATGGCATCTCTGGTGGTTCCGGCCAAATCCGACACGATCACGCGGTTCTCGCCGATCAGACGATTCACGATGGATGATTTCCCCACGTTCGGCTTGCCGATGATGGCAACACGGACCGCATCGTCCTCCCCTGCCTCATCGCTGCCCTCCGGAAAGTGGCGCACCACCTCCTCCAGAAGATCTCCGATGCCGGTCTTGCCGGCCGCTGAGACCGGAATGGGATCACCGATGCCGAGATTATAGAACTCATACACATCGGCCTGCATCTTCGTGGGCTTGTCCACCTTGTTCACTGTCAGAATCACCGGCTTTCCGGATCTGCGCAGCATGTCCGCCACCTTTGCATCCGCGTCCTGCACACCGGACTGAACATCGACAAGGAACAAAATCACATCGGCCATATCAATGGCAATCTGTGCCTGTTCCCGCATCTGTGCAAGAATGACATCATCCGATTCCGGCTCGATTCCTCCGGTATCAATCATGGTGAAGCTGTAATTCAGCCATGTGGCATCTGCATAAATCCGGTCCCGGGTGACGCCTGGTGTGTCCTCCACAATGGAGATTCTTTCCCCTGCGATCGCATTGAACAGTGTGGATTTTCCTACATTCGGGCGGCCGACAATGGCCACGATGGGCTTATTTTTTCTCTTTGACATGTGTTTTTGTATCCTGTTGGCAATCTGTACGTTGCATGCGTAACTGTTCAGCCTCTGCTGAACCACTGAGTCGGTATTATAGCATATTTACCGCCCGGCAGAACATTTCTTCCCGCTGATGGCTGGCGGCAAATGTGGTAAACTGTACCCGTTCGGCACAATATCGGGAACCGCCTTCAGCACCCTCGGTCAGTGAACGGGAGTTTATACGCCTATGAGAATCATTGATTACTACAATATTGCAGCGACTCTGGCAGAGGCCGGACTGGTTCTGATCTCACTGATGCTCCGTCACAGGAAGGGTGACACGGCAGGGCATGCCGCCTCCTGCGGTGCTCCTGTATCCGACGTCCGGACGGGAACTTCGTTTTGGGTCCTGACCGCTCTTTTTCTTTTTGCCGGTGCATTTTTTCGCATTTGGAATCTGACGGGACTTCCGGACGGACTTCAGCAGGATGAGGCATCCATCGGGTACGAGGCCTATTGTCTTGCCTTCACCGGCATGGACCGCAACGGTTATCATTGGCCTGTGTATCCCATCACCTGGGGCTCCGGAGGCGGAAGCCCGCTCATGATCTACCTCAATGTCATCACCACCAAACTGTTTGGCCCCGGTATCCGGTCCCTTCGCATTGTCCCGGCCTTTCTTGGAGTCCTGACGCTGCTGCTGTTCTTCCTGCTTCTTCGAACCGCTTTCGGAAACAGAACCGCCCTCGCAGGATTGCTGGTGCTCAGTATTATGCCATGGCACATCATCCTGTCCCGTTGGAGTCTGGACTCCAATACCATGCCCTTCTGGCAGATTCTCGCCTTATTCCTCATGGTACGCGCGGCATCTGCCGGGGAGCATCGGACACGGCGTTATCTGATTGCCGCCTTTTTCTTTGGCGTCTGTCTGTATTCCTACGGCTCAGCCAATGTCGTGATTCCGCTGACGCTTCTGTTCTCCTGCATCTTTTTGCTGCACCGCCGCCTTCTTTCCCGAAGGCAGCTGGGGCTGAGCTTTCTTGTCTTTCTTGTGACCTGCAGTCCGCTGGCTGTCTTCTACGGAGTAAACTTTCTGGGACTTCCGGAGATATCGCTTGGCTGGATTTCCTTCCCGAAATTCACATCCAGCCACTTTGGCTCTGTCTTTATTTCCATGGATGAGCGTCTTCTTTCTTCGCTTTGGAATAATCTGAAGGATTTGATTCTTACCCTGACTGTGGGCCTGTCCGGCGAGGTATCCTGGAACGCCATGCCGGGATACTGGACGCTGTATTGCTTCACCTGGCCGGTCACATTGGCCGGTCTCCTTTTCGGCAGGACGAAGCGATCCGAGAGCAATTCGCCTGCGGGCATTGCCGACGGCATCCTGCTGTCCGCTCTCGGGGCGGCACTCATCTTCTCGCTGCTGATTCAGCAGGACATCAACCGCGAGGTTCTCCTTTTCCTGCCGTTAATTTACTGGTTTGTGAAGGGCCTTCGCTGGATGGCCTCCAATGCGCAAAAGCTTCCGGCCATCTGCTCCCTTCTGCTTCTGATGATCGGCTTTGCCTCCTTTGCCAAGGATTACTACGGCGGCGAGTACAACAGCATTGCTGCTGTCGACTTCATGCCCGGCTACGGCGATGCCATGGTCTATGCCGATCGGCTGTCGCAGGAAAAGGGGGAGGATTCCATTGTATACTCCACCTATGACCTGGTGGCTTCTCCCTTCATGCTGACGTTGTATTACACCTGCTATGACCCGCAGACATTCCGGGACACCGTGATCTATAAGGATACTGCTGCGGAATTTCGTGTGGCCTCATCCTTCGGTCATTTCGTGTACGGACTTCCCGAGACATCTGACAACCTTTCCGCCCTGACGAGGGAGCAATATGATGACGATGTTTTTGTCCTGACCAAGGAAGAGACAAGCCGGATGCAGCCCGATCCGGAGAAATATGATCTGACCGTCTTCAAGGATCGTTTTGTGGTGGTATCCCGCAAATAATGATGCAGGCAATTCTGCAGACGGTAGGATGGATCCGGCCGCTCATTTACGTCCGAAACGGAATCGCCTCGACGATGCGGTCTGCCAGCTCCTTCGCTTTTTCCTCGCTTTCTGCCTCGACGCCGACACGGATGACCGCTTCGGTTCCCGACTTACGAACCAGAAGAGCTCCCTTCCCCGCCAGCTCGGCCCGAATCTCCTCCAGACGGCCTTGAAGTGTCGGATCCTCCATCGCGGCATTCTTGTCCGCGACCTTCACGGCATATTGAACCTGCGGGTACAGCCTCAACGGCGCCGCCAGCTCCGAAAGCTTTTTCTTTTTGGCCAGCATGACCTGCATCACCTTAAGCGAGGTCAGAATCCCATCCCCTGTGGTGGAGTACTTGCTGAAAATCAAATGTCCCGTCTGCTCGCCGCCGATGCGGTAGCCGTACTGCTTCATGGCCTCATAAACGTATTTATCTCCCACATCGGTCTGTATATAGTCGATGCCGGCCTCCCTCAGTGCAAGAAACAATCCGTAATTGGACTGTGCAGTGGCTACCACCGTATTGTCCGGCAGTTTTCCCCGCTCCTTCATATAGACCGCATACAAATACAAAATGTGGTCTCCCGTCACGACCTGTCCCTGTTCATCCACTGCAAGGCATCGATCCGCATCCCCGTCGTATGCAAAGCCTACATCCAGCCGGTTCTCCAGGACAAAGCGCTGCAGCTGCTCAATATGTGTGGAGCCCACATTCCTGTTGATATTAAGCCCGTTGGGGTGATCTCCGATCAGATAGGTCTCCGCACCCAGCGCATTAAAAACCGCCTTGGCAATCGACCAGCTGCCGCCGTTGGCACAGTCCAGTCCCACCTTCACGCCGCGAAAATCATAAACACCAAGTGAAATCAGATATCCGATATACCGATTGCGCCCGGCAATGTAATCCACCGTCGTTCCGATGG
>CAYXAN010000157.1:0-4956 GCA_964461705.1 uncultured Sarcina sp.
CAGACTGGATCGGTTTCCCGTTCTTTGCAATGGTTTCAAGCAGAGGAATGCCGTCCACGCCCTTAACGAGACCCGTCTGAGACCATTGGCTAAAGAAACTGTATTTCTCATTCTTAGCCATGCGTTTAGCCAGCTTGTATGCATCATCGAGCCGGTCGAGAATATCCTTCTTCTGCTCGTCGGTTAGCTCATCCCCGATCGAATCGAGATAGTTCTCCAGATACGCCTTGCCGCCGTGTTCGTAGGTTTCAATGGAGAGCCGCTTCTCGCCGTTTGGCATCTCTGTGCCGTAGTCCTCAATCGATTCGTCCTCGATGGCCTCCTGTTCCACCCGTGCTTTTGCTTCGTTGTAGTTCTTTGTGGCATTGGCAATGGACTTCACCAGACACCCAGCAGGAAATACTGTGCAATCTCAGGCGCAACCTCCGCAATTGTGTCATCAAACAATTTCTTTTTCTTGGCAAGGCTTCAATAGGGATAAAATCAACGTGAAATTGATAATTCACGGTCTAACAGTACACTCATCATAGTGGTACTTCTTCCTCTTCGTGATCAGGAAGAAGGCGGTCAGTGCCAGCGCCAGAACTTCCGCCACCGGAATGGAAATCCAGATTCCGTCGACTCCCATCATAAGCGGCAGCGCCCACACGGCAATGCACTGGAACACCAGCGTTCGCAGGAAAGAAATCAATGCCGAAATCAGGCCGTTGTTCAATGCCGTAAAGAACGACGATCCGTAAATGGAAAAGCCTGACAGCAAGAAGGAGAAGGAATACAGGAGGAATGCATGCCTGGTCAGTGCCATCAGCTCCGCATCATAGCTGACAAAAATCCTTGCCAGGAGTCCGGCCATCAGCTCTGCAGCAGCAAACATCACCACGGCGGTTGCCAGAATAATGCGAAGGCTCTTCATCAAAAGCGAGTGAAGCTCCCCCCTCGTACCGGCCCCGTAGTGATAGCTTACAACCGGTGCCGCTCCCACCGCGTAGCCGATAAAAATCGCCTGGAAAATCATGCTGACATACATGAGCACCCCGTAGGCGGCAACTCCGTCCTGCCCGATATAATGCAGCAGCTGCGCATTATAAAGTATTCCCACCAGGGACATGGCAATATTGCTCATAAGCTCTGAGGAACCGTTCAGGCAAACCTTGCCCAAATCCTGCAGGCGAAGCGGCGCGGCAATCAGGTGAAGTCTGCTGTCATTGTTCTTATCGGCAAAATAGGCCAAAGGCACCACGCCGCCCACACATTGACTGATTGCCGTTGCAGCCGCCGCTCCTGTCAGTCCCAGGCCAAAGCCGCCCACCAGCACAGCATCCAGAATCATATTGGTGACACCGGCCGCCACGGTCACAATAAGCCCCAGCCGCGGCTTTTCCGCCGTTGCAAACAGGCATTGAAACTCATATTGCAAAATGAAGGCCGGTACGGCAACGGTAATGATACGTCCATACAGCACGCTGTTTTCCAGCAGCTCTCCCTCTGCCCCGAGTAAAGAGGCGATTTGCGGAAGAAAAAGAACGCCGAGCACCGCCAGTACCGCGCCAATCGCAATGGAGACATAAATCAGCATGGAAAACTGCTCGTCCGCTCTTTTCCTGTCCCCCATTCCCATGGTCATAGCAATCAGGGCACCGCCGCCGGTGCCGAACATGAATCCCACACATCCGAAGATCATCAAAACAGGCATGATGAAATTTACTGCGGTAAAGGCCGCCTTTCCCGCAAAGTTGGACACGAAGAAGCCGTCCACCACGCTGTAGATGGATGTAAAAATCATCATGATGATGGATGGCATGGTATATCGCACGAGACGCCCGTAGCCAAAGTGATCCGATAAATGAATTTCCTGCTTCCTGTGTGTCATGAAAACCTCTCCGTGTTCTCCCTGCGGCTGTTTTTAAAACTCCCCCGGGATATGTCTGCCAATCATCCAATACTGCCAAGCTTCTGCAGATAACTGCAAAGCGCATCCGCAAGCTTTTGAAGGTCTGCCCCTGACGTATTCACCATCAGGTCATAATTTTCCCTCGCGCCCCACTTTTGATCGCTGAAAAAGCTGTAATACTTCGCCCGGCCGCGGTCGATTTCCTCCATCTTTTTCTTCATCTGTGCTTCGCTCAGATTCTCCCCCTCCGGTCTTCGCTCCAGACACCGCTTCTGTTTGCTTGCGCTGTCTGCGTATACAAAAATACGAAACGGCTTCTCCTCCCGCAGAACATAATCCGCGCAGCGTCCGACAATGACGCAGTCCGATCCTTCCGCCAGCTCCCGCAGCAGCTTGTGCTGCTCCGCATAAACGGAAATGCTCTGCTGGAGCAGAGGATCGGGGCCAAGATAAAAGCTGTTGCCCGCATGGATCGGAATGGATACGGCAGGCCGTTTTTCCGTAATCTTCTGCACATATTCCTCTGACATGGAGGTTCGTCTTGCAATCTCCGTAATAATTTCCTGATCGTAGTATGCGATCTGCAGCAGCTGTGCCAGCTGCCTCCCCAGCTCACGCCCTCCGCTTCCGAATTCACGCCCGATTGTAATGATTTTTCTCATGCTGCACCCCTTTCCGGCAATGCAGCGGTATACTGCCTGATCCTGACAACAGCGTAGATCATAACCAAAACCTCCGTGATCGGCATGGAAAACCACAGAGAATCTGCACCCATGATTGCCGGAAGTATCAGAATCAGCACACCACTGATCACCAATCCCCTTGCGACGGATACGACAAATGCCGTCCTTGGCTTCATTATAGCCTGAAAATAGTAGGTTGAGAAAATATTAAACGGAAGAATCAGGAACGACAGTGCATAGGACCGGATCATCGACGGCGCCATGGCCAGTATTTCCCTTGTAGGAGCCATGAAGATCCGAATATACAGGTTCGGGTACGCCATGCTCAGGGCTGTCCAAAATATCCCGAAAAAGGCCGTCGTCCACAGTGCCAGCCGAAGCGTCTTTCTGATTCGTTTCCCCTTTCCTGCGCCGAAGTTTGTGGAAATGATCGGCTGTGCAGCCTGTCCTACGCTGTATGCGCAGCATTGAACAAAGGTGCTGACCTGAATAATCGGTCCGTAAACAGACAATGCCTCCGTGCCAAGATACCGCATGATTTGCCGGTTAAACAGCACCGTCAGAATCCCCATGGCAACATCAATAAAAAACGCGGAAAATCCCGTGTATGTGATCTCACACAGTTTGTATGGAAGACGCACGGGCTTTACCGGATGCAGTGTGTTTTTACGACTTAAAAAGTGACTCAGCATGACAAGAAATGAAATGACCGATCCGACAGCGGTTGCCAGTCCTGCTCCGTAAATTCCCATGTCAAGGGTAAACACAAAGAAATAGTCCCCAAAGACATTGAAAATTCCTCCGGACAGCACTCCGACCGTCGCAAGCCCCGGATTGTTGTCGTTTCGCAAAAAGGCCGCAAGCATCTGATTAAACAGGAACAGCGGAAATACAAAGCGAATGGGACGCATATATTCCTTCGCCAAAATCATCAGGGACTCATCTGCACCAAAAAACGTCAAGATCGGAGTTTCCGCTCCCATCACGATAATCCATGCCAAAACCGACAACATCGCAGATCCGATCACCGCAGCTGTGAAATACTGATTTTCATTTCCTGCGCTTTCGACACCTGCACCCCGTTTTGTGCTGAAAATCACGCTGCCGCCGATTCCCATAAGAAGTCCAAGGCTGTAGATGATATTCCACAGCGGAGCAACGACTGCCAGCGCAGCGGTGCCCTCCGGTCCTTGGTACTGCCCGACCATTGCCGTATCCACAATCGAATAAACAGACGTAATCAGGGCGCTTCCAAACGCTGCTGACAAATATCGCAGATAAATGGACTTGATCTCTCCGTTCAATAAATCCATGTCACAGCCTCCTTTCCGCAAAAAACAGCCGGATAAGAAACAGACATCTCAGTCTGTCTCTTATCCGGCTGCTGCTTCCTTGAACAGCTCGCCCTCCGAGCGATGAAAGGAACTGTATCATGTTAATCCACGCAAGTCAAGGCTGCAGTGTGAATCCGTACTGTGCCTCCAACGCTGCAATAAGATTCCGAAGCACTCCGTCCGCAGCGGCGGAAAGATCAAGGTGTCCGACATAATCCAACACCTTCTTCTGTTCGTCCTCCGGCACCCTGTATGTCCGCATGACCGTTGTCAGAAAACACTCCACCTTATCCTTGAGGGTAAAATGAAGGCTGCACCTTCTGCTCATATAGCCTCTCATTACTCCTGCTGTTCCGATCTCCATATTGTAGAAATTTCCCAATGTGAAGTCCGGCATATATCGGCCAAAGCTTCTGAGCAGCTCCTCCGCCGTATGCTGATAAATATATTCAGAGGTATTCGGAACCGAATATGCCTCCAGATAGAGCTCACGCATGTTCTCGTTCCGCTCCGTCAACGCCAGCTGAACAGATGCGGCAACCGCATATACATACATCGGCGGCAGATCCTTTCCGCAGATGCCGGCCGCCTCCTCAAACTGCCGGCAAAATACAACTTCAACCAGATCGCCGAGGATATCCTCCTTTGCGTGGAAAATATTCTGAAGACTGCTGACGGAAACCCTCGCCTCCTTTACAATCTGACTGATCGTCGTTGCACGGTATCCCTTTTGCAGGAACAGGCGTACACTTACGGACAAAATGCGTTCCTTAACCTTTAAGGTTCCTTTTCTGAATGCCATAGCCTCTTTCCTTTTTCATGTTTGTATTTCTACGAAAAAGCCTGTCACCAAAGGTGACAGGCTTACGTAACTCTTCAGCACATTGAGGAAGTCGAATTTATATATCGAGATGTGCCAAATGATTACCCTATCCATGTGCCATACTATACCATGTAACGCTGCAAAAGGTAATCCGTATTTTACATTTTCCGGCAGCTGTTCCAATCCGATGTCTACGCCCTCGGATTCTTGATGGCGGCCTGTGCC
>CAYXAN010000158.1:0-4948 GCA_964461705.1 uncultured Sarcina sp.
TCCATCATTGCAACAATCATGGAGTTATCGTCTCATAACGGGCGGCGGAGGGGGGTGCCGACACCGTTCCATCAGGCGTTTTTCAATCACCCGGAGCAGCGATCCTTCTGAAATCGCTTAAGATCTTTCAGATCTCTCGTTCCTTGTGATGTTTGTATCATAGCAGGGGGTCTGATATAATACGTGCCATAATTCATCGAAAACTAGCCAAAATCACAAGCTGCCTCTGCGGAAAAACCCTGCATTTAGCGGGGACTGCGGGAAAATCACCGCAGAGACAGCGCTGCGCAGGCACGGGAAACTGGCCAGAAGACCGCCGACAGGGAGGTCAGGGCACACGGGGGACATCGGTGAGAGCACAATACGAATCGATTCCGAACAATCTGGAAATCTATTATCAGCCGGCGAGACACTTTAAGCCTCATATCCACGATCTGGTGGAGATCGTCTATGTACTGCAGGGAACGTATGAAATCGGCATGGACGAGGAGCTGTATCACATGGAGAAGGGGGATCTTGCGGTTATTTTTCCGGGGAAAATACACCACGCGCAGTGCTTTGGAGACCAGAATATCGGTGCCGTCATGCACCTTCTGGTTAATCTGACCCTGACAGGCGTCTTTGCACAGAAGCTGTCGGACACACAGCCGGAGCAGCCGGTCGTTCCGGCTCTGCAGGTGGATCCGGATGTGAACTACTGTCTTCGAAGACTGTATCGCGAGTATGGGCGGGACGGAAAGGGGGTTCGCCTCAAGGAAGCGCTGAAGGCACCGGACATCAGCCAGAAATCGCTGGAGAATGCTTCCATGGAGATGGAGCGGATTGCCAAGCAGTCCCTTGTCATGCTGATTCTGGCCAGAATTCTGCCGAAGCTTCATTTGGTGGAACGGCCGGACGAGACGCAGGCGGATCTGGTTCACCAGATTGTGGCATATACGGCGGCGCATTATCGGGAGCCCATGACGCTGACGGATATGGCCGAGCATCTGTATGTGAGCCCCTACACCGTTTCGAGGATCTTCTCCTCGGTTTTTTCGACAAACTTCAATGGCTATCTGAACGATATGAGACTGGACAGCGCCTGCAGCATGCTGCATTACAGCGATAAGTCCGTGACGGAGGTGTGCATCGACTCGGGGTTTGAATCCCAGCGAACCTTCAACCGCGTGTTCAAGGACAGGATGCACATGTCACCTCGCGAATACCGGACGAAGATGCGGGCGGCAGATCTGGAATGACGGCCTTGCAGGCCAAAGGAGAAAAAGCACAATCTGTGATTCCTCAGATCTGCTCGCCGGCATAGCGGCACAGAGCCTCAAAGGTCTCCTGGCTGATGTCATGCTCGATTTTGCAGGCATCCTCCTTGGCCTGCTTTGGATTGACGCCGATTTTGATGAAGAAGTCGCTGAGGACCTTATGACGGGTATAAATTCTGTTGGCGATCTTCAGACCGGATTCTGTCAAGACCAGCATCCCGGCGGCATCGGTGGTCAGATATTCATTTTCCCGCAGCCGCTTGGTGGCATTGGAGACACTGGGCTTTGAAATCCCAAGCTGCTCCGCCACATCGGTGGAGCGGACGTAGCCCTGTCTTTCATGAATCATCAGGATGGCTTCCAAATAGTCTTCTGCAGATCTTCCGATGGTCATAACGTACCTCTGTTCTATGCCGTGCTGCAGACGTGCGGCACAAGCCGCAGCGCCTGCAAAAGATATTTTCTGTCGCTTAACTTCTGTTCTGAATTCTGCACAAATCTGAATGCGGAATCAAAAGATTGAACAAGTGTTAGCATTAATTAACAGCATATCACCACCGGCAGAAAAAGACAAGCAATTCAGCACGTCCGAGGGAGTCGATTCAGCAGTATGAAGAAGCCAACCCGGCAGTTCGAAGAAGCCATCGTAACCTTTTTCAATGCTGCGTGTTGAAAACCGGCGCCGCGTCCCCGGGGTTCCCGGATGCGGAGAGCCTTGGAGCGAAGCGGTCGGTGGCGTGGGCCGCAGTGTCATGGTACAGGAAATACCGTTCTTTCTCCTGATATTCGTAAAAGGGCTTAAAGGAAATATCGTCATGATCTCTTACCGTATAATGCAGGGGCTTTCCTGTAACCGGCTCCATTTGCGGAAGCAGCTTTCGGATATCCATGCGGTCGTTGGGTGTCTGCGGTCCGGTGTAGGAGGCGGCCAGCACAACCGGTCCGTGCAGGAACGCATTGGGGCCGTTCTTTTCCGGATCCAATGCATGAAGAGACAAGGACTGCGGAAGCGTCAGCTCAAGCCGGGTCTGATTTTCCCACATGCCGCTTACGGAAAGCCACCCCTCCCGGTCTACCGTGACCTCGCAGCGGGAGGTGATTTCATCGGAGGATGCCGAGAAAATATGAAGACGGCAGTCCTTCTCCATCCAGTCCGGCAGACGGAATTTAAGACAGAAGCGGTCGGAGCAGGAAAGCTGCAATTCCAGATGAATGGTATCCTCTTCGGGGAAACGGGAGCTTTGCGTCAGGCAGACGTCATGTCCGTGGCACGCAAAGTGCACCGAGGAGGGAAGATATTGAGCAATGTAGAGAGACTCCTCATCATGGAAATAGATCAGGCGGGGAATTTCCAGCATCAGCAGGGGACGCGTGCCGGTACAGCAGGTCCACCCGTCGGCCCGGTTGATTTTCGCTGCGCCGTACATGTTGTAATCCGAGTAATAGATGACGTTGCCCTCCTCGGTCATGGGGATCGTTGCAATGGCGGCATTGAAAATCAGTCGCTCCACCCAGTTGCTGCAGTCCGGCTCACCGGTAAATCCGGTAAGGTATCCGGACAACCGGAAGGCAGCGTAGGTATCGCACTGTGTTTCAAAGCTGTCATGTCCGGTGCGGAGTGCGTCTACAATGCGGTATTTGGGCATAAGATGTTCAAAGTTCGCGCCGTATCCTCCGGTTGCCATGACCTCCTCCCTCTGCATAAACCGGTAAAAGCGGCGCAGCGCGCGAAGGTAATAGGGATCGCCCGTGGCCCGATAGAAGGCGGCGCAGCTGTTGAAGGAGTTGACATGGCTGTAGGCATGGACAAACTCCGAATACAGACCGGCGACCGGCCGTTTGGAAAAGGGATCCAGATCCTTGTAGAACAGATCCCAGAATTCACGGTATTCGTATCGGAAGGCAAGCTCCTTTGCCCTGGGAAGACCGAGAACCTCGTAAACGGCCAGGAAGGATTCCGCGGCGGTGTACCATTCGGTCGTGTTGTCACCGAAAAGATTTGCGGTCGTCAGGTTCTTGTCGGCAAAATCCAGAAGCTCGGGAATCCATGAAACGGCGCGGTCATCACAGCAATAGATATGCAGATCCAGGATGGCGCGCAGAAGCTTTTCAAGATCATAGAAGGAGTCCGCATTCATCAGCGCCTTTGGCGTGCCGGCGAGAAGATCATAGCATTTTTTATACTCATCAAAAAAATCCAGCGCCTTAGCTCGAAAGGCCTCCTCTCCGGTAAAGGCATACATCCTGCAGAAGGCGGAAATCATCTGTCCGATCAGGAAATTTCCGCGGGAGGCGGGAAACCAGCCGGTATAGTAACGCCCCGGCGCAGGAAGTCCCGCATCCTCCCGCATGTATTTAAAGAACCGATCCTTTGAAATCCCCCGGTAGAACGCCATCGTCTCGTCGATGGCCTGCCGCGTGGGTGAATCGGCCAGTCGAATGTCTGCATAATCAAATGCCTGGATCATTTTGTGTATTCCCCCCCTCTTTTTGTGTTGTAAAACGTTAAGCCGGCCCGCTATGCGGGCGTTTGACCATTCCGTTTTGTCCGCATACAATAGAGAGCGTCGTATCGCGATTATACCACGGAGGAACGGAGAGCTTACATGCTGGAACAGATTTCGATTTTCTCGGAAAATGAAAAGGGGGCGCTGAGCCGGATGACCGGCATTCTGATGGAGAATGCGATCAACCTGCAGGCCATGATTGTCAATGACAGTGCGGAGTTCGGCATTGTCCGGTTTTTGCTGGAGGATGCCTCGAATGCACAGAGGATTCTGGAGGAGGCGGGATATCTGTGCCACACGGATGATGTCTATGCCGCTGTGATTTCGGACGAGGTCGGAGGCTTGAACCGGCTTTTGAAGGATGTGGCGGAGATCGGAATCAACATTGACTACATTTATATGTCCCATGACAGAGAGAGCGGAGAGCCGATTGCCGTGTTTCACTCGAAGGATCTTGAGGGAGTGGAGGAGGCGCTGACCTGGCGCGGCTATCGGATGGTATAGGGGACTGGAGGAAGACCAATGCGTGACTTGAGTCAGAAGAAGCTGAGCGAAGAGGAAATCTATAAGGGATTTATGCTTCGTGTCCGCAAGGACAAGGCACAGCTGCCGGACGGACAGTGTGTGGAGCGCGAGGTGGTGGAGCATCCCGGCGGGGTCGCCATTGCCCTGGAGGATGAGAAGGGCGAGTTCTACATGGTGACGCAGTGGCGCTACGCGCAGGAGCAGGTGACCCTGGAATTCCCTGCCGGCAAGAAGGAGCCGGGGGAGGATCCCCTGGAAACGGCAAAGCGCGAAATCATTGAGGAAACCGGTTATGAGGGAAAAGACTGGCGCCTGATTGGCTCGATGATGCCGACGCCGGCCTATGATACCGAGGTCATTGAGCTGTATTATGCGAAAAAGGGAGCTTTTCGGGGACAGCATCTGGACAGCGATGAGGATCTGGATGTACGAACCTATTCGCTGAAGGAGCTGACGGACAAAGCGGTAAGGGGCGAGCTTCACGATGCCAAAACCATGTACATGGCGCTTCTTGTGAATGAGCTGAAGCGCCGCGGGGAAATCTGAGAGAATCTGAGAGAAAGTCTGCGGACCGCACAAAGCGGCAAGGGAAATTGCCGCTTCGCCGCAGGATCGGCATGGGACAACAAAAAGGAAGCAGGAAAGCACAGTCGGGGCAGA
>CAYXAN010000159.1:0-4930 GCA_964461705.1 uncultured Sarcina sp.
CTTCAGATCATCGGAATCCCAGACCTGGATCTTCTGAATCTCGTGGGAGGTACGGAAGCCGTCGAAGAAATTGATGAAGGGAAGCTTGCCGTCCACCGCTGCACAATATGCGACAGGGGTCAGATCCATGACCTCCTGCACAGAGCTCTCGCAGAGCATGGCAGCACCGGTCTGACGACATGCATACACATCGGAATGATCACCGAAAATGTTAAGGGCATGGGTGGCGACGCAGCGTGCGGAAACGTTGAATACAGCCGGCAGTCCCTCACCTGCAACCTTGTAGATGTTGGGAATCATCAACAGCAGTCCCTGAGACGCTGTAAAGGTAGAAGTCATTGCGCCTGCAGCGATTGATCCATGGGTTGCACCTGCGGCTCCGGCTTCAGACTGCATCTCGGTTACGTGTACGACATCGCCGAAAATGTTCTTACGACCGGCGGTAGCCCATTCATCAACGTGTTCAGGCATCACAGATGACGGCGTAATAGGGTAGATGGTAGCAACTTCCGTATACGCATAGGCGGCGTGTGCGGCAGCTTCATTACCATCCATGGTTAGGTATTTTCTTGCCATTTTGATTTCCTCCTGTATTTTGCGCATTCTCATCAGGGCACACTATGACCCAATGAATGCGATCTGTCGCCTAGAAGTCTATCATTCGCTTTGTAAGAATGCAACGATTCAGGGGGAGAGGAAGTTTAAATTTTTGATAATATTAACTAATGCGGATTAGCCTGCACTAATCCGCATTTAAAAACAAATGGAGGAAGAAGAGAGAATGCTGTACATTGTGACGAAAATAACAAACCAATGGCTCAAAAGACCGAATCCGGATCAGAATCGGGCATCACGCAAAGGCGGCAAGCTTCTCAACGGCATGATCCGGGATCAGCAGCTCTCCGTGCTCGCGCAGATACTGCTCTCTGGCGTAGGTGATGGGCTGGGGCGTACCGAATTCGGAAACGGCAGCAAGCACTCCCTGCAGATCCGAAGCCTGCTGTGCGTCCTTCATCTTGAGGAAGAGCTGATAATTGCCGCTTTCTCCGAAGAGAATGCTGTCGCCGGTGTAGCTGTCCTTAATGCGGGCGGAGGCCTTCAGAACCTGATCCATATCGCGGAAGGAATACAGACGATGGCACACGGCATATTCGCGCATCTGGCGGAGCACCGTCTTCGAATCCATGGAATCGGAGGTGCGTGCGGCAGAAGAAGGATCCGATGTGTCCGCCTCATCGGGCTTTGCCGTCAGCGCCCGCAGAAGCTGCTCGAGAGCGCCGAGTGCCGCGCCCTGCCGGCCGACAGACGGAGCAAAGCCGGAAAAACGGGGATCCAGCTCCTCCGGATTTTCCACCTTGGTTACGACCAGCACCAGAGCTCCGCTCTGCATGGGCACCGCCTCAATCATAAGAGGGATGTTCTCCGCCTCAAAGCCAACCTGCATGGCGGCCTCCTGCAGCATCTCCCGAAAAAGCTCCTTGGCCTTTTCCGTGCCGTATGCCAGCTCACGAAGCTGGATTTGCCTGGCGGCCAGATCTTCTATGGTCAGTGTAAAACGAACCTGGTGATCGTTGATTTTTTCGATTTTCAAAGGAATCCCTCCTTTCCGAGCGGATTTGGATGTATCGATCTGTCGATCCGGCCGGCGTTTCCCTTGTGCGGCCCCGGATCGCTTGAGGACCCTGTCCTCTCTATAAACTGAATTGTACAACAGTTTAGCGACGGAGAGCAGGCCGCGTCAACGGGATTAATAGAAAATTTACAGAAGGCGCCGCCACCCTGCCGTTTGGCCGACAAGGGAACAGCAGGCAGGAAAAGAGCGACAAATACTTAAATTAAATTAGAATTGAATTAAATTTTGCTCGATTGGGGATTGCAATATGCGAAAAGATTTGATACGGTTTGTGTGGCCGAAGGGAATTGAAAATTCGTGCATCGAAAGGGGGCGATGACACAGGCTTCCCATCCACAGCTTCTACACACAGATAAGCTTGTCAAATTCACGTAAATCTATATCTTTCATAGACATCATTTCAAAAGGTTTTCACTTTTTCACGATACTTTTGAGAATTAGGCAGATCCACTGACAGAATAAAAGTCCACAATTACAATTTCGGTTTTTCAGGAACATATTTTTACAGAGGTGGGAAGCAGGCTGCGTTTGGGATCCACCTGCAATCCCGGACGCGATACAGGCAGATGCGGGAAATAGGATGCAATTCATGTCCGTTCGGCGGGACATCGCAGACAAAGAATGGATTCTCACGGTGATGTTATACAGACTCATTCCTTCTGGACGATGCTCCCCAAATGATCTGAGCAGCGCTTGAAATTCGGCATATCCGTTTTCGGCAAAACGGACGCACCAAAGGACGCTGTATCTTACGTCATATCCGCTTCAAATCTTGGCCGCGATGGCCTTCCAAGGGTGTGACAGGTCCCTTTTATACCCGTTAAATACTTCATTCACTTCGCACTTCAAAGGACCCGCCATTGAAAAACGAAGGGAGGAGTGCCGAAGGGTGGAAGGAATCTGTCACACCGTCTTTTAAATTCAGGACGAATCGCTGTACGTTTGCTATAATGAGAGCTGATATGCCGCAGCAGGACACTTCAGGACAGATATTGGGGAACTACATGAGTGCAAGATACGACGATTTCCGGGACGATGAAGGCGGTTACGGATATGAAGGGCAGGAAGACGGATACGCAGCGTGGAATGATGATGAAACAGACGGGTATCCGGAGTACTGGGACGATGCGGAGGATGTGAGCGGGTACGAGCCGTTCGAGGACAGATACAGCCGCGGAGGGAAACGTGTGAGGAATAAGAGGAAGGGGACGCACGGAGCCCGCAGAGCCGCGGTCAAAGAGGGCCGTTCAGGCGCCAAAAAGGGCAGGAGGCGCAGGAAAAAGAAGAAGGGGTCACCGATTTTTGCGGCAATCCTGCTGCTGATTTTTCTTATAGGCGTATTCGGCCTCAAGATGGTTGTGGACAAATATTCGTACTCCGCGGATCAGGCAGATCTGGCGGAGGAATTTGGCGTGCAGGGAGAGGATGATGTCCCCATTGTCTGGGGCAATGAGCTTTCGGAGATTCACGCAAGGCAGATCAATGGCATATATTATATGAAGCTCAGCGATGTGAAGAGCAATCTGAACGATCGCTTCTACTACGGAAAGCAGAATGCGCAGGACGATACAGGAATGATCATTTACTGCTTTCCCACATATAAGCTGACAACGGTGATCGGAAGTCAGACGGTATCCGTGGGAGAGGACACACAGACGCTGGATTACGCGCCGGCGGTTCAGGCGGACGGGGAGATTTATCTGGCTCTGGAGTTCGTGAAGCAGTATACCAATTTCGGCATGACGGCATATGAGGATCCGACCCGGCTTCAGATCGATACCAGCTGGGATGTGCAAACCGTGGCAACCATCAAGCACAGGACGCAGGTCCGGACATCCGGCGGCATCAAGAGCGCGGTGGAGGAGCAGGTTGAAAAGGGCGAGCAGGTGGTCGTTCTGGATCAGATGGAGACCTGGTCAAAGGTGAAGACAGAGGATTCTGTCATCGGCTATGTGGAGAACAAACGGCTTACGGATGTGGAGGAGCAGACGCCGGCGCCGGTGACCGACTATACCGAACCGGAATATACGCATGTGTCGTTTGACGGAAAGATCAACATGGCATTTCACAATGTGTGGGGGGCACAGGGAAACGGGACGCTGACCTCCTACATGAGTCAGACAAAGAGCGTCAATGTAGTGGCGCCCACCTGGTATTGGGTCAGCGACAACGACGGGAATATGGAGAAGGCGGCAACACAGGAATATATCACACAGGCGCATGCACTGGGCTGTCAGGTGTGGGCTGTGGTGGACAACATCAATTCCGGCTCGCTGCAGCAGCTGGACAATCACACCTTCCTGACGACGCTGGATGCGCGCACCAACCTGATTCAGCAGCTGATGCAGGAGCAGGCAACCTATGGATTTGAGGGGATCAATGTGGACTTCGAGCAGATTCCCACTGAAAACGGAGATGATTACATCGAATTCATCCGGGAGCTGTCCATCGCCTGCCGGAATGCGGGCGTGATTCTGTCGGTGGACAATTATCCGTACCATGAGTTCAATTACCATTACCATCTCGAGGAGCAGAGCCTTTTTGCGGATTATCTCATTGTCATGGGATATGACGAGCATTATGCGGGCAGTCAGGAGGCCGGAAGCGTTGCGTCCATTACCTACGTTACCGAGGGAATCCAGAGGGCGCTGGAGGCCGGCGTGGATAAGGATCGTCTGATCAATGCCGTTCCCTTTTATTCGAGGGTATGGAAAACGGAAAACGGGACGGTGACCTCCTCTGCGCTTGGGATGGCAGAGGTGCAGTCCTACCTGTCCGAGCACGGCATGACGGCGAGCTGGGATGCCGGTACGGGACAGAATTACGCGGAAACGACGGAAAACGGCGTGAAGATTCAGATCTGGATCGAGGATGCGCAGTCGATTCAGCAGAAGCTGGATGTGATGCAGAGCTTCGGCATCAAGGGGGTGGCAGAGTGGAAGCTGCAGTTTGAGACAGCGGATGTCTGGGACAATATAGTGAATTACGTCAATCAGTAGGGAAACGCCGGCAAAGGCGCTTCCCTTGCAGAATTCCCGAAAGGGAAAATCACAGCTATGCCGGAAGAACCTGTTCGGAGCCCGACATATCTGCAGGGCGTCGGGAGGAGAATTTGATTACTCAATATGCTGCGATGACAGAAGAGGACATAGACGGGGAGGTCATTGAAAGGGCAGGGAGGATCCTGCGGGACGGGGGACTTGTAGCCTTCCCCACAGAAACGGTGTACGGACTGGGAGGGGATGCATTGAATCCGGAATCCTCGCGCAGAATCTACGCTGCGAAGGGACGGCCGTC
>CAYXAN010000160.1:0-4923 GCA_964461705.1 uncultured Sarcina sp.
AGCTTTGTCCCTGCCTCTTCTCCCATCTGTCTTGCAATTCCTCTGCGTTCCTCAAGGGAATGATCCGCCTCCTCCTGCAATATCTTCAGAAGGGTGCTGTTCCCCTTGGTCTGATTGGCAGTCAGGAGCGTACTGAGCTTGGCATATTGTCTTGAATGACACCTCCTTCCGAATGCCGCATAGGCGGATGTCTCCGATATGCCGCTGTCCAGTTCCCGACAGACCAAAATGATTTCTTCATATACATAACGCCTCCCACCTCCTTTTTGACGTTTTTCCTGATAGTCCTCACCCAACCGGTAAAAGATGTTCCTCACACTCATTCCCGCACCTAAAAAGAGAGTCATCTTGCTGACAATCAGCGGGTAGTCCAGTGCCATCTCCCGATCCCTCTTCTGTACTCTCTTATGCAGTTCCTGGTCCATGCCGGAGGCCGCCAGCACACCGGCTCCGAGAATCAGCAGAAACATCATCTGATTCGATTCCTCCCGAAGCTCTTCCCATTGAATCCGCACACCCTCAATGACGGTCGGAAGAAGATAGGTGCTCTGCTCCGCATCGGCTTCCTGCTGCTCCAGCTCCTCCATGACCTTTTCATGAACATCTTCCTCCTCTCCTGACGCACGGTGAAACACCATGATCTCGTAGGTTCTGCTCCATGTCCGTCCCTCGTAGGCAAGCGTTGCCGTCAGCTGAACGCGCTGATGCTCGCCCTTTTCCAGCTGATCCGCAAATACCGTTCCGTCTGTGTCCACCACCTCGCAGCAGCTGCTCTCCCATGAGATTCGAAACGGATACGGGTCCAGCTCACGCATTAAACTCAGATTCTGCGTCACATAGCCAAGACTCTGATTTTCGCCTGATATCTTGCTCTCCAGCGCCTCCAGTACGGTCTGTGCCAGTGCCTCTGCTTCCTTTTCGGTGTATTTCCTGCTGTCGACCACAATTTCGTATTCTCCATAGTCCACCTTTCCTTCTTCCGTATTGCCTGTCGCCTTTGCCCTTACCGTCACGGATGCCTCCCCGTATCCTGGCCGGTCAATGATTCCGCCCGACCGGATATATGTCTGCTGCCTTTCGGATATCCACAGGGCGATCGCGATAAGATCCGCCGCTGCCAAAAATGTCAGCACCGTCTGCAGCTGCCGGATTCTGTGCCTTGCCAGTTCCCGTTCCGGTTTTGCGCAGGGATGCAGAACGGTAATGTCCCCCCGCACCTGCTCTGCCAGAACAGACTGCATTGCCTTTCCCCTTTTCCTGTCGATTCTGCAGCGGCCTCCCCTTCGGTACAGATACACCGCCATCCTGCGCAGCACCGCCTCCGCACCGGTTATCGGCTCCTTTGTAAAGCATTCTTCTTTCCTGGACAGAAATGCCAGAATCCCAAGGAACACCGCAGCAGCAATGTAAATCCCAAGCCACACCATCTTGTCTTTTCTCCTCAAACACGAATTGCTATGATCTTCTCCGAAAGCCAGAAGGCCGCCATGTACACCGCAAGGCAGACCGTCATCACCACGATTCCGACAGGATTGCGGTACAGCACATCAAAGAATCCTCTGGAGCTTATCCCGATGTAGGCAATGATTCCGAAGGGAACCACATCCATGATGACCTGCTCCAGCTTCTTGCTGCTGACCAGAATGCGGATTTCCCTTTCCACGTCGATCCGCTCCTGAATCTGCGACATGGTTCGCTGCAGAATTTCCGTCATGTTGCCGCCGCTTTTCCTTGCGATGGCAAAAACCTCTGCAAAATCCCGAATCTCCTCTGAGCCGCTTCGCAATGCAAATTCGTTCAACAGTGCTTCCAGTGCCACATTGCTGTCCAGTCCCCCTCGTATCAGCCGCAGCTCCTTGCAGATTTCACTTTGGCCTCCATACAGGAACTGCATTTCCTTTTCCGCCTCACGAAAGGCATTCTCACAAGAATACCCTGCCTTCATCCCGGTCAGCACACTGTTCATACACTCCTTGAATTCCTCTACCAGCTCTGCGCAGCGCTTTTCCTCCTGTATCCGCTTCTTTCGCAGGCAAAACGGAAGCAATAACGGAAGCAGAAACGGCACTGCCAGCAGTGAGGAATAGAACACCTCCGCAAGAGCCAGCAAAACCGCCAGTCCCTCCAATAAAAGGAAACCCGTCTGTCTATTGGTCCGGAAGTCGAATTCCTGCAAGAGCCAGCTTGCCCGTGCCCGAAAGTGTGCCGCAGCGGACCCACTCCCCCTCCACCCTTCCATTCTTTTCCCCCTTCTCCCTGAATTCATACAGCGTCTGCAGCCGGATTTCTCCGTCCTGTATCCCCGTAATCTCTGCAATCTCCAGCACCTTCCTGCTCCGATCCCGCAATCTTCCCAAATGGACCACAAGATCAATGGCGGAGGCCAGCTGGGCGCGTATCGCCGTCATGGGAAGCTCTGCTCCCTGCAGAACCATGACCTCAAGTCTTGCCATCATGTCTCTGGCGCTGTTGGCATGACCGGTTGACATCGAACCGTCATGTCCTGTATTCATCGCCTGAATCATGTCCAATGCCTCCTGCCCTCTCACCTCGCCCACCACAATCCGATCCGGTCTCATACGCAGCGATGTGCGGATCAAATCCCTGATACTGATGGGAACACAGCCCTCAACATTTGCACTCCTGGCCTCCAGCCGCACCAGATTCGGAATGTGCCGAATCTGAAGCTCTGCATTATCCTCAATGGTGATGACGCGTTCCTGTTCGGGAATGTACGCAGAAAGTGCGTTGAGAAAGGTGGTCTTGCCGGAACCGGTGCCTCCGCTGATGAAAATGTTGTAGCCCGCCTTTACCAGCTGTCCAAGATAATCCGCCAGCTTTTGCGGAAGCGAGCCAAAGGCAATCAGATCCTCCATTTCAATCGGCCGCTCCGGAAATCTTCGTATGGTCATGATCGGCCCGTTCAGGGCTGCCGGTGACAAAACCACGTTGACCCGATCCCCGTTGGGAAGTCTGGCATCGGCAATGGGAGACGCCTCATTCACCACGCGATTGCACCCTGAAACCACCTTGGTCACCACATCCAGCAATCTCTCTGCAGATGCAAACCGCAGCGGAATCTGCTGAATCTGCCCGGCACGTTCAATAAAGATATGCTCCGCTCCGTTAATCATGATCTCGGTAATGGAGGCATCCTCCAAAAGCTCCTGCAGCACATCCAGCTTCCGCAGAGAATGAAAGATTTCCTGCCGCAGCTGCGTCATCTCCGTAAGAAGGAGAGATTTCCTTGCCGCCATCTGCGTGATCTCTTCATCAATCAGCTCCAGCACTCTCTCATCGCTGACCTCCCTTGCGAAATCAATCTGTTCCAGCACGTTGTCATGTATCTGCTCTCTGCACTCTGCCAGATATTCCTCCCGTCCCGGCTTTTGTGTGCCCTCCTGCCTTTTTTCCTGATATTTCCGCGGATGTTCCTTTTGATCCTTCTCACAGCTTCCCCTTTGGCTCTTCTCACCGTTCTCCTCTCGAATCGCCTGCATCATATCCGTCTGCCTCCATCAGCGTACGCACATAATCCGCCATTTCTCCGTGGGTCAGGTTATCCATCGCCGCAGGGAGCTCCTGAAACACACAAAACTGCCATCGCCTTGTCTTCACGGCAACGTCCGCGTAGCCCATTTCCTGCAGCAGCTGCTCATACGCGTGTATCTTGGCCATGGATAACGGATCCTCCCGGACAATCGTGAAGACCCGTTCACAGGATCTTAGAAGATCCAGCAGACCCTCTGCAGATTCCGATAAATCCAGAATCACGTATTCATACTCTGTTGCCTGCTCTATGGAACGGAACAAGGACACCCACTTATCCGCCTCCGTGGCACGAAGCTCCAGAAAGGACTTCATCGGCGGGATGTAATCCAGTCCTCCCAGCCGGTAAGTCAGAAGGCCCAGCTGCGCCGGCAGCCTGTCCCTTGCGCATTCGTTGTAATACAGCAGATCGGCCGCAGAGCCGTGAAACCGCTGCCCCAGCAGCTGTTCCATTCCGGAGTATGTCTCAAAATTGATGTACAGCACCTGATGCCTCCCGGCCAGAAACTGGCCGAACGTCAACGCTGCCGTCGTCTGGAGGCATCGGGAAACCGGACTGTAGAAGCCGATCAGATGCATGGGGTGTCCATGCCGCATCCTTCCCGGCACTGCCTGTTCATCCTCCAGTACCAGCGGACGGATCACCTCCAGCATCGAATCCATCGACTGGTATTTGCTGACATTGCGCACCTCCCCCAGGTAGCGCTCCGTCTCATTCAGCACAAGCAGCTCACAGGCTCCGGTTTCAAACGCTCCCTTGTCATATTCGCGCTCTGAAATAATGATGAGCGATGCCTTATCCCATTTTCCCTTTTCCAGAAGCTTTTCCCTGGAGCTGTACAACTCAATGTCAAAGGCAAACGGCAAATGACATTGAAGATACTCCGCCAGCCGTTCCCCATAGAAGGGCTCACCGTCACAAAGCAGAATTTTGGGAAGCCATGTCTTTTTTGTACCCGCGCCTGCGGCTTCCGTCTGAGTTTTTCCCTGAGATTTCACTTGAGATTCCATTTGAGATTTCACTTGAAATTCCATTCGAGATTCCATTTAAAGCTCTTCCTCGCTGCAATGATTTTCCTGTCCTGTTCCTTTCAGGTCATACGCTCCGGAAGGTTTGTGCAATGGCTTGTGGCAGTTCCCGCTGCCTCTTTGCAGCTCAAAGAAGTGCCGATGTGCTGTAAATGTGGTTGTGATATGGCGCATGAAATGAAAAAGTCCCTTCCGGAATGTTCGACCCCTTAAATTCATCCAGAAGGTTTCAAGGAACATAAATATCCCTTAAAAGGTAAAAGCTCGTCTATGCTTCGTCATCGCTGCATAACGAAACCGCTGATTCTAAACTCTTTACAGCCGCTTTTGGGAGTATTAGTACCC
>CAYXAN010000161.1:0-4875 GCA_964461705.1 uncultured Sarcina sp.
GCGGCAGTATTTTTGATATGTATGACGGCGGATCTCTGGATGTGGGCTGCCTTGGCTTCCTGGAGATCGGACCCAACGGAGATCTGAATGCCAGCAAGCGCAACGGACTGGGCATCGGCGTAGGCGGCTTTATGAACATCGCCGGCGGTGCCAGCAAGGTGGTCTTCATGGGAACCTTCACCGGAGGAAAGACAAGAGAGAGCACACCGAAGTTCTCCGTCGGCGACGGCAAGCTGACCATCGTGAAGGAAGGTGATCTGAAGAAGTTCATCAACAACGTTGCACAGGTTTCCTTCAGCGGCGAGGTGGCGCTGGACGAGGGCAAGCAGATCATTTACGTCACAGAGAGAGCTGTTTTTGAGCTGTGCAGAGAGGGCCTGAAGCTTATCGAAATCGCACCCGGCATCGATCTTCAGAAGGATATTCTGGATCAGATGGAGTTTGCACCGATCATCTCGGAGAACCTTAAGGAAATGCCGAAGGAGCTCTTCATGGAGAACTGGGGCGGCCTGAAGGAAATCATGGAAAAGGAATAACCGGCGGAGAAAAGGCAGTCGGCAAAAGAATTGACAGAAAGGAGGCTTTTGTGGGAGCGGAATATAAGTTTAAATCCTTTGACAGCTTTCAGCTTGGGGACAAGGTTACCTTCGAGAAAACCTTCACCGAGGAGGAGGTAAAGGAGTTTTCTCTGCTGACAGGTGATATGAATCCGATTCATCTGGACGAGGAATTTGCCAAAACAACCTTTTTCGGCACAAGGCTGGTACAGGGAGCCTTTGTCAATGCCGTCATCGGCGGAGCAATCGCTCCCTTCTGCGGAACGGCAAGCATCAACATGGGACAGGAGTGGGGGTGCCCCGCTCCGACAAGAATCGGAGATACTGTAACCTACGAGATTGCGATCAAGGAGCTGGCAGAGGCTAAGCACGACATGATTCTGGATCTGACAGGCACCAGACAGGACGGAACGGTTGTGTTCAAGGGAAGCAATCGCGTGAAGATCATGGACAAAAAGAAATCCGGCTAATCCGGAACAAAAATGAGGATCTATTCAGCGCACATCTCGATTTTCCTTCGGAAAACCTCGATGTGGCCGGCCGAAGGCACTTCGTGCCCCGGCCGGTGCTGAACAGATACACGTGAGGTAAGGGGGATAAAAGGATGGGAGTCCTTAGTTTAGTAGGTATTATTGTCGCACTGGCGATCTTTATGTATATCAGTTATAAAGGGATGCCGCCGATCATTACAGCACCGCTTCTGGCCATCTTTATTCTGGCAACGAGCCAGATGGATGTTGTCACCGGAATGGCAGAAACCTATATGGGCGGTGTCAGCGGCTTCTTCGGAAGCTATTTCCTGACACTTTGTACAGGAGCAATTTTTGGCAACATGATGGCAGATTCCGGGGCGGCAAGATCCATCGCTCTGAAGATGGCACGTGTGGCCAAGAGATTCAAGGGACATGAAAAGTTGGCTGCCATCTGGTGCATTCCGCTCCTGTCCTTCGTTCTGAGCTATGCGGGCGTGAGCGTGTTCGTTGCCTTCTTCACGGTTATCGCCATCGCCAAGGAGCTCTTCGAGGAGGTGGATGTTCCGTGGAGACTGTATCCTGTCAGTTGCCTTGGTGTTGCCGTTATGGGTCTGACCATGGCACCCGGCTCACCCTCCGTCAACAACGCGATTGCATCCGATATCCTTGGCACGACAGCTATGGCGGCACCGGTACTGGGAATCCTTGGATGCGTACTGGCCATCATCGGAGGACAGCTCTACTTCATGTGGGAGCTGAAGAGAGTTGAGAAGAACGATGAGCACTTCATCGACACCGGTAAGGAAATTTCCAAGGTTCAGTTCATCGATCCCAACGCTCCCTTCGAGGAGATGAGCCTGATCGCAGCACTGATTCCGGCTATCGTGCTCTTTGTCATTCTGAACATCCTTGGCCAGAAGGTGTATGTCGCTTCCTTTATTGCCATTGTTGTCGGCTTCATCCTGTACTGGAAGAGATTGAGCAATAAGGTAGAGACCTTGAACAAGGGTCTGGTTCAGTCCATCAATGCAACCGCAACTGTGTCCATCATCGTAGGACTCGGAACCGTCATCTCCGCAACCAGCGGCTACCAGATCGTTCTGGAGGCTCTGAACCACGTACCCGGAACGGGATATCTGCAGGTTGTCATTGCCGTCAACATCGCAGCGGGATTTACCTCCTCATCCTCCGGCGGACTTCGTATTGCCCTGACATCTCTGAGTGATCACTTCGTCAATGATCTGGCATTGAATCCTCAGGTGGTGCACAGAATCGCAACCATTTCCTCCGGCGGACTGGATTCTCTTCCCTGCAACGGAACGGTTCTGAACGAGCTGGCACAGGCAAAGCTGAAGCCCTCCGAGGCATATTTCACACAGTTTGTGCTGTCCGTCGCACTGCCGATTATTGTTGTTCTCATTTTGTGCGTATTTGCAAGCTTTGGTGTCTGCTGAGATTTCAACATGGCTAATACATTAGACAGAGCAGATGTTCTTTCGGGAGACAGAGCCCGGTATAGGGAGATGCTGTTTATTGATGTTTTTCGTGAAACAGCACAGGCAAACCCGGGCTCCGCTGCCGTGTATGAGGAAGGACAGACGATCACTTATCAGGAGTTGGATCGTCTGTCCTCCCGATGTGCGGACAAACTAAGACAGGAAGGCATCGAAAAGGGCGATACCATCGCCATTGACTGCGGGAGGAGCATTCAGACCATTGCCGCGATGCTTGCCTCCCTCAAGCTGGGGAGCGTCTATGTCTATATCGATGACGCATATCCGCAGCGACGTATACAATCCGTTCTGGCGGAAACAGAGTGCAGGTATATCATTCGGCCGTCCTTCTGGGACAACATCGGGCAATATCGGCCGGTCTTTGAAAGGGCAGATCTGAAACCGGAGGATCCGGCGCTGATGATCTACACCTCCGGCTCCACCGCAAAGCCTAAGGGCGTCATACTCATGCAGAAGAATCTGGTGGCGGCGATGTATAATTTCGAGCCGTTCCGGACGGGGACGGGAGATCACTTCGGTGTTTTCCCGAGCTTTGGCTTTGTGGCATCGGTCAGTGATATTTATTCCTCGCTGGCTGTCGGGGCGGTGCTCTACCTGATCCCGCAGGAGATCCGGAAGAACATCCGGGAGCTGGTGCAGTATTATTACAGACACAGGATTAAGGTCACCTTTTTGCCGCCGCATATGGCAAGAAAGCTTCTGAGGGAGAATATTGATGGAATCCCGCTGGAGCTGCTGCTGGTGGGCAGCGAGGCGGTCAGCAACATGCCGAAGGCACCCTTTGCAATGCTGAATGTGTACGGCTCCTCGGAGATGACCTCCATGATTTCGTATTATGAGATCAAGGAGGTGGACAGCGCGGAGATTTCACCCATCGGAAAGCTGGCGGAGGGGCTCAAGGGCTACATCGTAAAGGAAGACGGAACGCCGGCCCGGGACGGAGAAAAGGGAGAGCTGTATCTGGCAGGTCAGCGGGTGGCCAAGGGGTATTATGCGATGCCGAAGGAGAGCGCGGAACGTTTTGTCGTGAATCCGTATGACGCTTCGGAGGAGTATAAAATCCTGTACAAGACCAATGACCTCGTGATCCGAAGACCGGACGGGAACATGGTCTATGTGGGACGCAAGGACAACGTGTATAAGATCCGCGGCTTCCGCGTAGAGGATACCGCCGTGGAGGATGCGCTTCGAAGGTGCGACTATATAGAGGAAGCGGCGGTGACAGCATTTAAGGATCAGGGCGGATGCTCCATCCTGTGTGCCTATGTGGTTTCCCGTCAGACCATTGATCCGAAAAAGGTCAAAAAATGGCTGGAGAGCATCATTCCCCGCTACATGGTGCCGACCTGTATTTTTCAGCTTGATTCCCTGCCCCGCGGCAGCGGCGGAAAGCTGGACCGCAGGCAGCTGGTTCCGCCGCCGGAGCTGAATGATCACAAGAAATTAGAAGAACTGTATTAAGGAGACGCTGAGGGAGGCATTTCCTTGCATGAAGAAACCCGGCTGCTTTTGCAGCCGGGTTTCTTCATGCCGATTGACGGGTCAGCCGAATCAGTCGGCTTCCAGCAGCCGATAACCAACCCCTGCCTCCGTGAAGATGTATTCCGGCTCAGCGGGATTTTTTTCGATTTTTCGCCGGATGTTGGCCATGTTCACCCGGAGAATCTTGTTGTCGGATTTCATGTTCGGCCCCCAGATCTCCTTCATGATGGCATCGTAGGTGATGACACGGCCCGAATATTTGGCCAGCATGGAGAGAATCCGATACTCGTTCTGGGTAAGATGAATGTCCTCCTCTCCCACGTAGACCTTGTGCTTGCCAAAATCAATGTGGAGCCGGCCGGCGTGAAACTGCTGGCTTTGCTCGAGGGAATTCTGGGCAATGGTATGGGAATGACGCAGAGCCGCACGGATTCTCGCCAGCAGCTCCGAGGTGCCGAAGGGCTTGGTGATGTAATCATCCGCGCCAAGGTCGAAGGCCTGAACCTTGTCGTTCTCGTGATCCCGGGCGGAGACCACAAGAATGGGCATGGTGGACCAGCTGCGGATCTGACGGATGATGTCAACGCCGTCCATATCCGGAAGACCCAGGTCCAGAATCAGAAGATTGGGGCATTGCGAGGAGGCTACGCTGAGCGCCTCTGCACCGGTCCGGGCAATATAGATATCATAATTGTTCGCCTTCAGAACGGCCTTCATCAGGTTGATGATGCTGTTGTCGTCTTCGATAATCAGGATGCTGTCACGAATCTTCATAGGTAAAATCCCTTCTTGGCTTACAAATCGGGTACTGCAAAAATCCCGGACAGCGGCTGCGTGGCTGCGCGAGAC
>CAYXAN010000162.1:0-4836 GCA_964461705.1 uncultured Sarcina sp.
CTCTTGTACGGAGCCGTCACATTCATTCCCCGAATTCCGAGCGCTGCTGCGCCCCTCAAGGCCGCCTCCACGTGCTGCGCATCCTTCACCGGGAACGCGGCATACAGCAGATTCTCGCCCGTTCCTGCCGCCAGCGTGTTGTGAATCAGCGGAGAAAAGGAATGCTCCACCGGATTTCCGATCAGTCCGTATACAGCGGTTGCACCATTGATCTTATTCTGCATGTTCTTCCTTCCCCTGCGGCAAGGGCTCCGGCTTCAGCCGCCGCCGTACCGGCTCCTCGAGTCTTCGCTTCCAGCGAATCCAGAATTCCTCCCGATCCGTCAGCGGCACCGTGAGGATCGAGGTAATCCCGGCATTGTTGGCGCCCCATATGTCCGTATAAAGCTGGTCGCCGATAAATACCGTGCTCGTCTTATCGGTCCCCATGACCTTCATGGCAGTCCGGTACTTGTACGGCAGAGGCTTCATGGCCCATGCCACCACCCGGCTTCCGACAGCAGAAGCAAATACCCTCGCCCGCTCGCCGGTGTTGTTCGACAAAATGACGGTTTGAAAGCCCATCCTGTGCAGCCGCCCAAACAGCCGCACAGACCTCTCATCCGCCGGTGCATTCGGCTCCACCAGCGTATTGTCGATATCAAAAATAATCCCGCGCACACCTTCTGCATACAGTGCGTCATAATCCACCGCATAGGCAGACACCGCATAGCGATCCGGTACCATCCGATTGATCATTCAACGAACCCCAAGCACTTTCTTGCCGTGCTCCGTCTTAAGAACCTTTTCCAGCTCATCCATGAAGGTTTCCACATCCTTAAATTCACGGTAGACAGAGGCAAAACGCACGTATGCCACCGGGTCCAGATCATGAACCCTGGCCATCACAAGCTCTCCGATCTCGCGGCTTGAAATTTCCTTCTCCTCACGGTCAAAAATCTCCGCCTCGATTTCGTCCACCGTATGCTTGATCTGGTTCACGGAAACCGGGCGCTTATGGCAGGCCCTCAGGATGCCGCCCTCAATCTTGGAGCGATCGTAGGGCTCCCGGTTATTGTCTTTTTTGATCACCACCAGAGGGATGGTCTCCACCTTCTCATAGGTAGTAAAGCGCCGGCTGCAGCTGTCACAGATCCTGCGCCTCCGGATGGAGTTGTTCTCCTCCACCGGTCTGGAGTCAATGACACGGTTATCTTCTTTTCCGCAAAAAGGGCATCGCATGGACATACCTCGCACATAGAACGGATTTGCTCTGTCAACAGTCAGAGTGTATCACATCCTTGTGTCTTTGCCAAAAGTATGACCTCCCGCACGTTTCCTGCCTCATTGACCGAAGCGCCGCCCCTGCGGCAGATAAACAGGTGCCTTCCTGTCTTATTCCTGCACTGCGAGATTTTTGCAGGCAGCCAGAGCCTTTGCGACCGGCGGCAGCAGCATGATGATCACGGTGATTGCCGCCTCCGTGAAGATGTAAATTCCGTTATACGCCGCAGAATACACCGCAGGACTCATGCCCTCCGGCGCATACTGCCCGAAAAAGATCAGCCCGGACAGAAACGCAAACACATACCGTCCGGCAACCCCCAGAAGATATCCCTTGATCAGACCGTGTCTTGCCTTGCTGAAGACTCCGGAAAGTCCCAGGGCGCCAAAGGCAAAAATATAATCACACAGCATCTGCGGAAAGCTGATGATGTACGGCCCGGTAACCAGCTGCAGAATGCCGTAGGCAACTGCCGCCATCAGGCCCGCCTGCAGACCGTACCAATAGCCGATCAGACAGATAAAGAACATGGAGAACAACGTGATGCTGCCGCCCATCGGCAGATCCAAGAATTTGATGAAGCTGGTGACAAAAGCAAGGGCCATAGCCATGGCGGAGAACACAAGACGCCGTGTCCCCGTTCTGCCCCGGTTGTCCGCCTTTGTGAAATAGCACGCCGCCAGCAGCAAAGCCAGCATCACCAGCACCAGAACCGTATAGCCGGCACCGGTCAGCGCATAGGTACCATCTTCCGTAAAAACAGCAAGTGACATAAAGAAACCTCCTTACATGGAACGCAGGAGGGGATCGGTTGAACCTTCCGATGCCGCTCCCTCCACATCTCGGTCAACGGCTCCAAAAGGTTCCTGCTTCCCTACGCCGGTATTGTCCGGGTCAGGTAATAAGGGTCCTGCCTCATGAGGGAATCCGCCTGCCCGCCGCATCCATGATCCGGCTGGTCCAGTCGTCATCGCCTTCAAGAGCAATTCTCAGCATTCGCTCCCCTAGCGTCAATATGAAGCAGCCGGTTCGTCTTTAAGGAAACCTTCGGTGGATCGCACGGATTTGCAAGGAAAAATGCTGCTTTGCAGCTGGGATCCGGCGAAGGAAACACTTTCATCAGCTTTTCTTAAAGCACGGCTGCAAGCCTCAGAACAAGGAAACCTTACCGCCTGCCGCAGGGCAAGTCAAGGTTATTTTTGCGGATTCTTTGTCGGATTCTTTGTCGGATTTTTTGCGGATGCATTGCCGGAAAATGGACACAATTCATTTTTTGTCCGATGAAATCACAGATTGACAGCGCTAGAATAGGCGATGTTTGAGAGATGATGATATCCAAGGAGGAAGCTATGGCTGGAACAGTAGAGAAGCTGACACACGCAGCAGAGCGTCAGGCAATATCTGTACTGATTGACACACTGCTGAAATCGGTGAAGGGATCCAAGGACCGCACCGAATCCTATCTGAAGATCGTAGATCTGGTCGGTAAATTTTACGGAAAGGGCGCCGCTGCCGAGAAGCTCGATGCCGTCCGCGCCGCCATTAAGGATCCGAACAACCGGTGGATCAATTACATCAACCGCATCATCGACGAGACCGATCCCCACTATGCCAAGACGGCATTGCTGAATCTGGGCTATGAAGCCTTCCTGCGGGGTACCAAGACCATCCGCGCCAACCGTGAGAAATACGGCTGCAACATCCCGTGGCTGATCCTCTTTGATCCCACCATGGCCTGCAACATGCACTGTGTCGGCTGCTGGTCCGGCACCTACGGTCACAAGGCAAACCTTTCCTTTGAGGACATGGATAAGATCGTCACCCAGGGCAAGGAGCTGGGTGCGTATCTGTATATGATGACCGGCGGTGAGCCCACCGTCCGCATGAACGACATCTTTAAGCTCGCGGAAAAGCACAATGACTGCTTCTTCGGCCTGTATTCCAATTCCACGCTGATCACCGATGCCATGTGCGAGAGGATTCAGAAGCTGGGCAACATTACCTTTATGCTGTCCATCGAAGGAACTCCCGATACCAACGATGCGCGCCGCGGCGACGGACACTACGCTGCGGTCATGAAGGCCATGGACCTGCTGAAAAAGCACGGCATCCTCTTCGGCACCTCCATCTGCTACACCAGGGCAAACGTGGAGGCGGTCACCAGCGATGACTTCTTCCATCTGCTGGAGGAGAAGGGCGCACGCTTCGGCTTCTATTTCCACCTGATGCCGGTAGGCAACAATGCGGCACCTGAGCTGATGCCCACCGTGGAGCAGCGTCAGTACATGATCAAACGGATCCGTGAGGTCCGCAGCAAGGACAGCGACATCTGCTTCTATCCGATGGATTTCCAGAACGACGGCGAATATGTCGGCGGCTGCATCGCAGGCGGACGGAATTATTTCCACATCAATTCCAACGGAGATGCGGAGCCCTGCGTGTTCATTCATTTTTCCAACACGAACATCCATGACAACAGCATTCTGGAGATGCTCCAGAGTCCTCTGTTCATGGCATACCACGAGGGACAGCCCTTTAACCGCAACCACCTTCGTCCCTGCCCCATGCTGGAGAATCCGCAGCTTCTGCGTGAAATCGTCGAGGCTACCGATGCACACCAGACCAATCTGGAGTCTCCGGAATCCGTGGATCACCTGTGCGCGAAGTGTGACGACTACGCCAAGGAATGGGCGCCTGTCGCCGACAAGATCTGGGCAGAGGAAACCCACAGGAAGCCGTCCTATGAGAACTACACGCCCGAAAAGCGGGAGCATCCGGAGCTGGCCGGCTTCGAGCATGCGGACGGAACGAATTCCATCGATGTTCCGACACAGGAGGATGCATCACAGATGCAGGAGCATCGCATGGCGATGTAAGCTTCCTGCCGGTAAGACAGCAGGATCAATAATCAAATTTGGGAACAGGCATGATTTCGGTCATGCCTGTTTTTTGTCAAAAGCGGGCAGACGCTCTTGCGCCTGCCCGCCTGATGAGACTCTGGTATCATGGGCAAAAGGCTTTCTTGCCCCATGATTTTTCACACCGCTTCAAGGATATCGCTCACATCGATACTGTTTGCACCGAGAGTGAACGTGACGGTCTGACCGTCATGCATCAGCTTGTAGGTTTCGCCAAGGCTGCCCTTATGAAGCAGATCAGCAAGTGCAAATGTCGAAGCCGCGCCCTTGGTGACGAACACGATCTTCTCTACACCGCCGGCTTTTAGCGTGCTGATGCCGCTGAGGGTTCCTATTGATTCGGTCCTTCGTCCTACTTTGCATTTCTGCATTTCGACTTACTATGACCTCTGCTGACTCCTGCATGTTCAGCACCGCCTTGCTTTCACTTGTGCGATGGTTACCTTTCTCAAGGCATTCCACACAGGTCTCCCCGGGTACCACACGTTTCTTTCTCTCCATCAATCTGCCACATCTATCCCGCATGATTCCGTGTAGTTATCGGGCTTCGGCTTGTTTAGCAGTCTTACCCTCACACGAGACCTTATATGTGATTTCTGTTCGTCAGACCAGAGATTTGCCCATGGGTTAGTAGGTTCCCCACATCCGGCTTCC
>CAYXAN010000163.1:0-4823 GCA_964461705.1 uncultured Sarcina sp.
CCTCAAAATCTAAGGATCGCATGACGTAATCCGTTTTATAGCCGACACTGACGCTCTCAATACGGTGGTATTGAATTCCAAGCAAAGAACCGCTGCAAATCACGTCAAATCGCCCGTCCTGTTTGAAAAACTTGAGGGAGGCAGCAATCTCGGGAAACTCCTGCAGTTCATCAAAAAAAAGCAGCGTCCTGCCAGGGATGAACTCCTTGGACATATCAATCAGTGAGATATTTTTTATGATGTTCTGCGGATTATAGCCATCGGCTGTAATCTGTTTATATTGGGGCTGATCTACAAAGTTGATTTCGATAAAATGGTCATAATTCCTGTCGGCAAAGTGTCGAATGGATTCGGTTTTGCCGATCTGCCGAGCCCCTTTTACAATAAGAGGCTTGCGATTGTTGTCTGCATGCCATTTTTCCAGAAAATCATCGATTTTACGTTCCAGGTACATAGGATATCCGCTCCTTACAAATCAGTATTTTACAAAAAAATGAGCGAATACTCAATGAAATTCCCAAAAAAATGAGCGAATGTGGGCGCAGTAATCACAAAAGATGAGCGAATACAGACGGGATCATTACAAAAGATGAGCGAATGTCTCTTTTCACGCTGCTTCCGCGGTCTCTTCACCGCGGAAGCAATGCCATCCGTTACGGATCCGATATCCGGGCGTCACAGCATCTGGCTGAACTCCACTTTTTCCCCGTTGGGACCCAGAATCGTAAAGAATCTAACGCCCTTTTCCCAGAAGGGCAGGAACTGAATCTCCTTGTCCAGCATGGTACAGCCGGCCTCCGCTGCCTTGGCAAAGGCCGCCTCCACATCTGCGACATCCAGCGCCACATGATCGATCGCGCCGGGCTTTCCGACTGCGCATCCGGTCTGGTAGGCTTCGACACACAGGTTCTTCAGCCGCAGGAAGCAGACACGCTCCCCTGCTGCCTCGTTCACTGTGTCCAAGGCCATTTCAAAGCCTAACGACCGATAAAACCCGATGGTCTTTTCCATGTCGTTGGTAGGAATGCCGATGTGCTGAATTCCGGTAACATTTTCTGTCCAATCCATGATCCTTTCTCTCCTTTATTTCTTTTCTTTATTTCTTTTCTTTATTTCTCTTCTTATTTTCTCTTCTCATTTTTTCATCTTTTGCAGTAGATCGGCGGTGAGCAGCCCCCCCGCCGCTGCAGACATCTTTTCCCCATGCTGCAAATATTTCTTCCGCGCTGCATGATGCCTCTTCCATGCCGCAGATGCTTCTTCAACGCCCGCAGATACTTCTTCAACGCTGCAGATGCCTCTTCAATGCGGCGCGCACCGCGCCGGGGCCTGCGATCTCTTCCTTAAAGTACATCTCAATTTTCTGAGCCACACCGGCCTCGTACAGGTCACTGCCGAAGATTTCCCTGTTGGAAAGTATTCCGTGCAGCTGATCGGTGAGACTGTCGGGATCTCCCAGCTTTACCCGGCTCACCGCATCATGCAGCTCCCCCGCCAGCGGATCCGGTGCCAGCGAAAACGGCTTGCCCTCGTCGTCCACGGCGTAAAAATAACGCAGCCATCCGGCCAGCGCCAACGGTATGGCCTCCAGTCCGGCCGCCGTGCCGTCTTTTTGCACATAGGAACGGATCGTCTCGCCGAAGCGAACGCCCACGCCCTGAGACGAATCCGTGCAGATGCGCGCGGTGGTATCCCCCAGATACTTGTTGGACATGCGCTCGTTGATGACCTCATCCAGGAACACCTTCGGTGAAAAGATCTTCGGAGCATCCACACACGGAAGTCCCTCTGTATAACCGACCTCATGCGCCAGCACCTTCAGCTCCGGGTCATCCATCAGATCCGCAAAATACTCATACCCCAGCAGCATACCATAGGGAGCGAGCGCGGTGTGGATCGGGTTCAGGCATGCCGTCACCTTCATTCGCTCGGACTGATTCACGGTATCCCGGTCGGTCATATAGACCCCCGCCTCCTCCAGCGGCGGACGGCCGTTGGGGAAATGATCCTCGATGACCAGATACTGCGGACCCTCTGCGTTGACAAACGGCGCGATATAGGTCTTCTTTGACGTGACGAGGATGTCCTGTCCCTCAACCCCGTCCTTCGTTAAGGCTTCTCCCACAAAGTCCGCCGGACGCGGGGTGATTTTGTCAATCATCGACCATGGGAACGAGACCTTCGTCTCATCCTGCAGCCAGGACAGAAAATCCCCTCCGACAAAGCCGCCCTTTTCCCACTCCTGCGCCGTCGTCAAGACGGAGGCGCGCAGCAGCGCTCCGTTGTGCGAGCAATTATCCATGGAGGATAACGTCAACGGCCGGCCGCCTGCCTCGTAGCGCTCCAGCAGCATGGCCGTCACAACCGCCATCGCTCCCGCGGGTGCGGCAGGTCCGTTTTCGATGTCCCTCCGCACATAATCCAGATAGGTGCCGTCTGTTTTGTAAAGGCCATAGCCCTTCTCGGTAATGGTAAACGAGACCATCTGCAGGCCGGGAGCACGGAAAATCTCCTTCAGCCGTTCCCAGGAGGCCGCATCGTCGCTCTTTGCCTTCATGCACTCGGCCAGCGAGCCGATGACGCGCTTATCCATGGTGCCGTCCTTATGAAGCGTCACGCCCAGACAAAGATTGTCGTGGGGAGCATAGATCTGATCCACGATATCGTAATCAAAGGCTTCGACACAGGTAATGCCGGTATCCATCTGCCCGCGGGCAATCAGATCATCCGCAATGCCCCCAAGGAAAATGCGGAAAATATTGCCGATGCCGAAATGAACCCATCGCGGCGACTCCTTTGTTTTCGCCTGCACCGCTGCCACATCATAGGCCGGCAATGCAATGCCCGCCTCCGCCCATGCCTGTTTATCCTGCAGCCCCTCTAAATTCAGCTTCATTCCTCTTTCGCCCCCCGATCCTTTTGTTTGTAATATGACTTTTGTAAATGTCTTTTGCGTTTGTATCCTAAACATAGGCCGCAGCGCTTTCTTTGTCAAGCATCCAGCGTTTCCCACGCAGGAGATAGCTCCCCGCAGAATGTCTGTGCCACGAAATTACGTTGCCAAAAGTGTGTCGCAATGCAGAATTACGTCGCAAAAAATGTTCTGTGTTACAAAATTACATTGCATCTTTTGTGATTTGCCATGTTATACTGTTGTCAATATCTGCATGGAGGTTGATTTATATGTATCGTGCGGCAATAGAGCAGCTGCTGAAATGGAAGGAAAGTACACATCGAAAGCCCCTCATCATAGAAGGCGCCCGTCAGGTCGGGAAGACATGGCTGATGAAGGAATTTGGAAGGCAGTACTACGCAGATACTGTTTATATTAATTTCGACTCCAATTCTCAAATGGCGTCTTTATTTGCTGCTGATCTCGACACGAAGCGCCTCCTTTTCGGATTGGAACTGTCCGCCGGTCACAAGATTGATTCTCAGAATACGCTTCTGATTTTCGATGAAATACAGGAGGTTCCGCGCGCGCTAAGCTCACTCAAATATTTCTGTGAAGATGCACCGCAATATCACATCGTTTGCGCCGGTTCCCTGCTCGGGATTGCACTGCACGAGGGGACCTCATTCCCGGTTGGAAAGGTAGATTTTCTGAAGCTTGGCCCGCTTTCCTTCAAGGAATTTCTGACGGCTTCCGGGATGGAACGCTACGCCGAGCTTCTGGGCAGCGGTGATTTTTCCTTAATTACGAGCTTCAAGCAAACTTATATTGAGGCATTAAAGCACTATTACTATGTCGGAGGAATGCCGGAGGCCGTCCTGTGCTTTACACAGAGCCGCGATTTTACAGAAGTCCGAGCCATCCAGAAGCGCATTCTCGCCGCCTATGAACAGGATTTTTCCAAGCACGCACCCACTGAGATTGTCCCCAAAATCCGCATGCTGTGGAACAGTATCCCTTCTCAGCTCTCACGGGAAAACAAAAAATTTCTCTACGGGCTGGTCCGTGAGGGCGGCCGCGCAAAGGAATATGAAACAGCAATTATGTGGCTTTCGGATTGCGGATTGGTCCACAAAATTCCCCGCGTTAATGCCGCAGGGATTCCCTTAAAGGCCTATGAGGATTTAAAAGCCTTCAAGCTGTTTATTGCAGACATCGGACTCCTCGGCTGCATGACCGGGCTGAGCAGTCGGACGCTGCTGGACGGGAATGCACTCTTTACCGAATTCAAAGGAGCTCTGACGGAGCAGTATGTCTGCCAGCAGCTGAAGACACACGAGAATCTCGGCCTGTTCTACTATACAAACGACCGCGGCAGCTGCGAAATCGACTTTATCATTGATGCCGGTGAACAGATCATCCCTCTGGAGGTAAAGGCAGAGCTCAATCTGCGAGCCAAGAGTCTGAAAACCTATTGTGAAAAATATCAGCCTCCGGCTGCAATCCGAACCTCCATGGCAGATTACAGGAGAGAGGACCGGCTCATTAATCTCCCATTGTACGCAATTGACTTATTAGAAGCAGAATCCACGATCATAGGATAAGGGCAGGCATCCGAAAACAGATGCCTGCCCTTGAGGAGGGGAATGATATCAAATGTACGAAGCTCAAGGAAATGCTGACCTTGTCACCACTTTCTTAAGCTGCACGTGCCTTGAAACGCGTCGGTGCATTGCCGCCTGCGGGCATGCTGCTGTACCTTTTGGTGAAATACCGCTTCAGATATCTTTTCATCACGGAACAAATGTGCTCCGGTGCGAACATTTCCATTGCTGCGTTCATTGCGTAAGGCTGTGTCATGGCGTTGTACTCCTTTTATCCGTCCGCTCTCTCGCGGTGTGTTTGTTGTTTGTTATGCAGATACATACGC
>CAYXAN010000164.1:0-4807 GCA_964461705.1 uncultured Sarcina sp.
GGACATTTCCGGATGTTCTTTGATCTGGTTGTACAGATACATCACATGCAGGATATTCAGCAGCTGTCTCTTATACTCGTGAAGGCGCTTCACCTGCACATCAAAAATGGACCGCGGATCCACCTCGATGCCGTTGTGCTCCAGAATATAATTGGCCAGCCGAACCTTATTCTGGTACTTGATCTGCATGAACTCCCTTTGTGCCTTTGCATCCTCCGCATAGGGCTTCAGCTCCGCAATATGCGACAGATCCGTAATCCATTCGTCACCGATGTGATCGGTAATCCAGGAGGACAGCAGCGGGTTGGCATGCGCCAGGAAGCGGCGCTGCGTGATGCCGTTGGTCTTGTTGTTGAATTTGTCCGGGAACATCTCATAGAAGTCATGAAGAGACTCGTTCTTGAGAATCTCGGTATGCAGCCTCGCCACGCCGTTGACCGAAAAGCCGGCCACAATCGCCATGTTGGCCATGCGCACCTGACCGTCATAAATCACCGACATCTTGTAGAGCTTGTGACCGACGTCCACACCGGTATTGTTGTATCTGGCGCGGATATCGTTCTCAAACCGGCGGTTGATCTCCTCCACAATCTGGTAGATACGGGGAAGCAGCCTGGAGAACAGCTCGATGGGCCATTTTTCCAGTGCCTCCGCCATGATGGTGTGATTGGTGTAGGCCGTGCTCTTCTGCACAATCTCCCAGGACTCGTCCCAGCCAAGGCCATAATCATCCATGAGAACCCGCATCAGCTCCGGGACCGTCAGGGTCGGGTGGGTATCGTTCATCTGGAAAACAACCTTCTTCGGCAGATTATGGAGATCCTTGTTGCGGGTCAGGAATTTCTTCACCGCCAGCTGTACGGAGGCTGATACGAAGAAATACTGCTGCTTGAGCCGCAGCTCCTTTCCCTGCATATGATCGTCGCAGGGATACAGAACCTCGCAGATGTTGCGGGCCAGATTTTCCTCCTCTACCGCCTTCTGGTAATCGCCCTTGTCAAAGGAGTCCAGATGAAAGCTGTTCACCGGCTCGGCGTCCCAGATCCGGAGTGTGTCCACAAAGCCGTTTCCGTAGCCGACCACCGGCATATCGTAGGGGACCGCCCTTACGGCAGTGTAGCCCTCCTGACGGAACATGGTACGCCCGTTTTCCGCCACATAGGAGGTCACGTGCCCGCCGAAATGGATCTCCTGCGTATATTCCGGGCGACGCAGCTCAAAGGCATTCCCGTTTTCCAGCCAGTTGTCCGGCACCTCGACCTGGTAGCCGTCCACAATCTTCTGCTTGAACATTCCGTAGTGATAACGGATGCCGCAGCCGTAGGCCGGATAGTTCAGTGTGGCCAGAGAGTCCAGGAAGCAGGCAGCCAGTCTTCCGAGTCCGCCGTTTCCAAGAGCCGGATCCGGCTCCTGATCCTCCAGAGTGTTCAGGTCAATTCCCAACTCCTCCAGGGCCTCTGCCACCGGCTCGTAGGCCTTCAGGTTGATCAGATTGTTGCCGAACGCTCTTCCCATAAGAAATTCCATGGAAAGGTAATACAGTGTCTTCGGATTCTTCTCATCAAATTCCTTCTGGGTCCGCATCCAGTCATCCACGATCTGGTCCTTGAGTGCGTAGGCTGCGGCCTGAAACATCTGCTCCGGACTTGCCTCGCCGACCTCGCGCCGATACATGGTGCGCACATTGTACTCTACACTCCGCTTGAACAGTGCCTTGTCAAAACTGATCTGCGTCTTTTTGATCATATATACCTCTTTTTCCTCCGCCTGACATATCCTGAGCCATTCCTTAAGTGTCTGACAAAGCGAGTCGATGGCTTTCGGATATGCCGGCTCAAACCTGCTGTTTACTGTTTTTCCACACCGATGACGAGCTTCTCGCCGTTGATGTCCCATTCCTTCTCGTTCGACAGCGTCACGTCCTTCTGAATGCCGTCTGAAAGAACCTTCGTGCTGATGGCAGCCTCGTTCTTCTTTGCAATGCCGTAGAGCTTCTCGTTTCCGGACAGGGCCAGATGAATGTGATCCATCACCTCGAAGCCGGAATCCTTCCGCATGGTCTGAACCTTGGAGATGATTTCATATACAAATCCCTCCTCGATCAGCTCATCGGTCAGATTGGTATCGATGACAACGGTCATGCCGCCGTCCTCCTGCGATACATAGCCCGGCTTCTGAGACATCTCGATAAGCAGATCCTCCTTGGTCAGCTCAACCTGTACATCGCTTACCGTAAAGGACAGCACACCCTTCCCGTTCAGCTCATCCATTGCGGCGTTGCCGTCCAGTCCGGAAAGATAATTCCGAATGCCTCCGAGCTGTTTGCCGTATTTGGGTCCGACGGTACGCAGCTGCGGCTTGAAGGTGTATGTGGTGTAATCACGGACGTCCTCTGCAAATTCCACGCTCTTTACGTTCAGCTCGTCCTCGATGATCTCACGATAGAACGCATCCAGTGCCTTGTCGGACTTGACATACATTCTGGCAAGGGGCTGACGGTTCTTGCGGCCGGAGGTGTTGCGGCAGGCTCTTCCCATAACCACAATCTTCAGCACCTGATCCATATCGCTTTCCAGCTGAACATCCACGCGGGATGTGTCGGCCTCCGGGAAGCGGCACAGGTGAACGGATTCCGGCGCCGCGGGATCCACGCTGCGGACAATGTTCTGGTAGATCTCCTCCGTCATGAAGGGAATCATGGGAGCTGCGCACAGGCACACGTTCTTCAGGGCCGTGTACAGCGTCATATAGGCATTGATCTTATCCTGCTCCATTCCCTTTGCCCAGAAGCGCTCTCTGCCGCGGCGGACATACCAGTTGGACATGTCATCCACAAATTCCTCCAGAACCGCTGCCGCCTCCGGCAGCTTATAGGCCGCCATGTCGGCGTCGGTCTTTTGAATCATGGAATTCATCTTGGACAGCAGCCATTTGTCCATGACGGAAAGCTTATCGTATTCCAGTGAATGCTGTGTGGGATCAAATTGATCGATCTCCGCATACAGCACATAAAAGGCATAGGTGTTCCACAGCGTTCCGAGGAACTTGCTCTGTCCTTCCTTCACGGCCTTTCCGGAAAAGCGCTTCGGGAGCCACGGTGCACTGGCTGTGTAGAAATACCACCTCACGGCATCCGCTCCGTAGGTCTCCAGCGCCTCCATGGGATCTACGGCATTGCCCTTGGATTTGGACATCTTGTTGCCGTTTTCGTCCAGAACAAGTCCCATCACAATGACATTCTTAAAGGCCGGACGGTTAAACAGGAGGGTCGCCTCTGCGTGCAGAGAATAGAACCAGCCTCTTGTCTGATCCACGGCCTCCGAGATAAAGGATGCCGGGAACTGCTGTTCGAACAGCTCCTTGTTTTCAAAAGGATAGTGCAGCTCCGCATACGGGCAGGCTCCCGAGTCAAACCAGCAGTCGATCACCTCCGGAACGCGCTTCATCTGTCCTTTGCAGTCCGGGCACGGAATGACATAGCGATCCACGTAGGGCCGATGCAGCTCCGTGTGCTCGGCCTTGGGATCACCGGAGAGCTCTGCCAGCTCCTTGCGCGAGCCGACGCTGATCTGCTTGCCGCAGTCCGGGCACTCCCAGATATTCAAGGGAGTTCCCCAATAGCGATTGCGGGAAATGGCCCAGTCCTGAATGTTCTCCAGCCAGTTTCCGAAGCGTCCCTCTCCCATGGTGGGCGGAACCCAGTTGATTTCCTTATTGTTGCGGACCAGGTCATCTCGAACCTCGGTCATCTTGATGAACCAGGACTCGCGGGCATAATAAATCAGCGGTGTCCCGCATCTCCAGCAGTGAGGATAGTCGTGCTCCACCTTGGGGGCGGCGAAAAGAATGCCTCTCTCCTCCAGATCCTTCAGCACCTCCGGATCACAGCTGACGGCTCCTGCCTTGCGCTCCTCCTCTGTGGGCTTGCAGCGCATGCCGGCGAACTTTCCCGTTTCGGGCTTCATGCAGCCCTTGTCATCAACCATCTGAACGAAGGGCGCGTCATATTTACGGCCGACCCGGGCATCGTCTTCACCGAAGGCCGGCGCAATGTGGACAATGCCGGTACCGTCGGTCATGGTGACATAATCGTCGCAGTAGACAAAAAAGGCTTCCTTATGCTGGCGGTCTGCCGCATCCTTCGCACACTGATACAGCGGCTCATAGGCCTTGTGCTCCAGATCCGTGCCCTGATATCTCTCCAGAATCTCATAAGCAGGAGCCGTCTCTGTCGCCAGATGACCCAGCACCTGATCCGCCAGTGCCTCCGCCAGATAATAGGTATAACCGTCCGCCGCCTTTACCTTGACGTAGGAATCCTTCGGATTCACGCACAGGGCGATGTTGGAGGGAAGCGTCCAGGGGGTTGTGGTCCATGCAAGGAAATAAGCATCCTCGCCCGTCACCTTGAAGCGGACGATGGCTGTACGATCCTTCAGCGTCTTGTAGCCCTGCGCCACCTCGTGAGAGGACAGGGGCGTTCCGCAGCTGGGGCAATAGGGCACAACCTTAAAGCCCTTGTAGAGCAGCTTCTTATTCCAGATCTGCTGCAGAGCCCACCACTCCGATTCAATATAATCGTCATAATAGGTGACATAGGGATGATCCATGTCTGCCCAGAAGCCGACCTTCCGGGAAAACTTCTCCCACATTCCTTTATAGGTCCAGACGGACTCCTTGCACTTCTTGATGAAGGGCTCAATGCCGTAGGCCTCGATCTCATCCTTGCCGTCAATGCCGATTTCCTTCTCGACCTCCAGCTCGACCGGAAGACCGTGGGTATCCCATCCTGCCTTTCTGGGAACCT
>CAYXAN010000165.1:0-4801 GCA_964461705.1 uncultured Sarcina sp.
CTGCTGTTTAATTATTTCAAGCAGCTGTTCGCACAGGTAACCAACCCGCCGATCGATTCCCTTCGCGAGAAGGTGGTGACGGATACGACGGTCTATATCGGCTCCGACGGAGACCTTTTGAATGAGAAGGCGGAGAACTGCCGCGTGCTGGAGGTGAATCATCCGATCCTCACCGGCGTCGATGTGATGAAGATCAAGTCCCTGAATCAGCCGGGCTTCCACACGGAGACCATCTCCCTTCTGTATTACAAGAATACGTCTCTGGAGCGGGCACTGGAGCAGCTGAACATCGCGGTTGACCGTGCCGCTGCAAACGGCAGCAATATCATCATCCTTTCCGATCGCGGCGTGGATGAAAACCATGTGCCGATCCCGTCCCTTCTTGCGGTTTCCTCGGTGGAGCAGCATCTGGTTCGGACCAAAAAGCGCACCAAGGTTTCCATTGTGCTGGAGTCCGGCGAGCCGAGGGATGTGCATCAGATGGCAACGCTTCTTGGCTTCGGCGCCCGGGCAATTCACCCGTATCTGGCGCACGAGTGCATCGCCGAGCTGATCGACAAGGGCATTCTGGACAAGGATTATCACACGGCCATCGAGGATTACAACAAGGCCCTTTTGTCCGGCGTTGTTAAGATTGCCGCCAAGATGGGCATCTCCACGATTCAGTCCTACCAGTCCGCCCGTATTTTCGAGGCAATCGGACTGTCAAAGGAGGTCATCGACCGGTATTTTACCGGCACGGTATCCCGCGTTGGCGGTATCGGCATCAAGGAAATCGAGGAGGGCGTTGCCTTCCGTCATGATCATGCCTTTGATCCTCTGGGACTCGGAACGGATACCTCGCTGGACAGCATGGGATTCCATTGCCTTCGAAGCGGCAAGGATAAGGAGGACCATCTTTACAGTCCGGAGACCATCATCAATCTGCAGCAGTCCGTGAAAAAGGGAAGCTATGAGCAGTTCCGGGTATACACCGATCTTGTGGATGATTCCTCTCGTCCGCACACGCTGCGCGGCCTGATGGATTTTGTTCCGCAGCAGCCTCCTGTCCCGTTGGAGGAGGTGGAGCCGGCAGAGGAGATTGTAAAGCGCTTCAAGACGGGAGCCATGTCCTACGGCTCGATCTCACAGGAGGCACATGAGACCATGGCCATCGCCATGAACCGGTTGGGCGGAAAGTCCAATACGGGCGAGGGAGGAGAGGATCCGGCACGGTTCGGGACAGAGCGGAATTCGGCCATCAAGCAGGTGGCCTCCGGACGCTTCGGCGTCACCTCCGAATATCTCGGAAGCGCCATGGAGATCCAGATCAAGATGGCTCAGGGCGCAAAGCCCGGTGAGGGCGGTCATCTGCCGGGCAAGAAGGTGTACCCCTGGGTTGCCAAGACGAGATATTCCACACCGGGTGTATCCCTGATTTCACCGCCGCCGCACCATGATATCTATTCCATTGAGGATCTGGCGCAGCTGATTTATGACCTGAAAAACGCCAACCGCTATGCCCGCATCTCGGTTAAGCTGGCATCGGAGGCGGGTGTCGGCACCATTGCCAGCGGCGTGGCGAAGGCCGGCGCGCAGGTGATTCTGGTGTCCGGCTATGACGGAGGAACCGGCGCCGCGCCGATCTCCTCCATCCACAATGCAGGCCTTCCATGGGAGCTTGGCCTTGCAGAGACACATCAGGCCCTGGTGGAGAACGGACTGCGCGACAGGGTGTGCGTGGAAACAGACGGTAAGCTCATGAGCGGACGGGATGTGGCAATCGCGGCCCTGCTGGGTGCAGAGGAGTTTGGCTTTGCAACAGCTCCCCTTGTGTGCATGGGCTGTATGATGATGCGTGTCTGCAACAAGGACACCTGTCCTGTGGGTGTAGCCACGCAGAACGAGGTGCTTCGAAAGCGGTTTGCCGGCAAGCCGGAGTATGTCATGAACTTCATGCTGTTCATTGCAAGACAGCTGCGGGAAATCATGGCGACGCTGGGCTTCCGTACGGTAGAGGAGATGGTCGGCCGCACAGACTGCCTCAAAAAGCGCGACAATCTGATCACTCATCGCGCGGAGGAAGTGAATCTGTCCAAAATTCTGGATCCGGTTTACGCACATGCAAAGGAGTCGCATTTTGACAGGGAGCATATTTACGATTTCCATCTGGAAAGGACAAAGGACGTATCGGTGCTGCTGCCTGCCTTCCAGGAGGCACTGAAAAAGGCCCGGATAGAGGTCCCTTCGGCACAGCCGGCTGCAGAGACGACGTTTGCCGGCACAGGAAGAGGACCGGCCCTTCGCTCCGACGTGGAGAAGAAGAGCGCGGCGACCAGAGTGAAGCCGATGGAGGTTTCCCTGAAGGTATCCAGCACGGATCGATCCTTCGGCACGATTCTTGGCTCGGATATTACAAGAGTGTTCGGCAATTACCTTCCGGAGGACAGCTTTGTTGTCCATGCCGAGGGCGGCGGCGGTCAGTCCTTCGGCGCCTTTATCCCGAAGGGATTGACGATCCGCCTGACGGGAGATGCCAACGACGGCTTCGGCAAGGGCCTCTCCGGCGGAAAGCTTGTGGTGGTGCCCTCTGCAAGGTCTCCCTTTAAGGCGGCGGAGAACATCATTGTAGGAAACGTTGCCCTGTACGGTGCCACAGCAGGAAAGGCATACATCTGCGGCATTGCCGGCGAGCGCTTCTGCGTCCGCAATTCCGGCGCTGTGGCGGTAGCAGAGGGGTGCGGTGATCATGGTCTGGAGTATATGACAGGCGGACGCGCCGTGATCCTTGGACCCACCGGGAAAAATTTCGCTGCCGGTATGTCCGGCGGAATCGCTTATGTGCTGGACAGTGACCATACGTTATACCGGCGTATGAATAAGGACATGGATTCTCTGCAGGAGGTCACGGACAAATACGATATTGCTGAGCTGAGGGACATCCTTGAGGATTACGAAAAGGAGACCGGCTCAGCCCTTGCAGCACAAATTCTGGCGGATTTTGAGAACAGGGTTTCGGACTTCAAGAAGATCCTGCCGAACGACTATCAACGGATGCTGACCGCAATCAGCAAATATGAGGAGCAGGGCATCTCGCATGACAATGCGGTCCTGGAGGCATTTGAGGAGGTGACCGCGTAATGGGCAAGGCAACTGGATTTCTGGAATTTAACCGCAAGAACAACATGGACGTTCCGGTGGAGGAGCGCCTGATGACCTTTAAGGAATTTCACCGCCCCATCTCCGAGGAGGAAAGAAGACAGCAGGGCGCCCGCTGCATGAACTGCGGCGTGCCGCTTTGCCAGTCAGCCATGAAGCTCTCCGGGATGGTGACGGGATGTCCCCTTCACAACCTGATTCCGGAGTGGAATGACCAGGTGTATCTGGGCCATTATGAGCATGCCTTTTCCAGACTGATCAAGACCAGCAATTTTCCGGAGTTTACGGGAAGGGTCTGCCCGGCTCTTTGCGAGAAGGCCTGCATCAACGGCGAATACGGAGAGCCGGTCACGGTGCATGACAACGAGCTCTTTGTCATCGAGACGGCCTTTGCCAACGGCTATCTGCAGCCCCGCATTCCGAAGGTCAGAAGCGGGAAAAAAGTGGCGGTCATCGGCGCCGGTCCCTCCGGCCTTGCGGCAGCGGACGAGCTGAATCACAGGGGACACCGGGTCACGGTCTTCGAAAGAGAGGACCGCATCGGCGGTCTTCTCATGTACGGCATCCCCAATATGAAGCTCGATAAGAGCGTCATTTACCGCAGGCGTCATCTCATGGAGGCAGAGGGAGTCGAGTTTCGCACCGGCGTCAACGTAGGTGTGGACATCACGGCAAAGGAGCTGCTGGAGAGCTATGATGCCATTGTTCTTGCCTGCGGGGCCAAGCAGGCACGCGGCTTAAAGGGCGGTGATCCGAAGGAAATCAAGGGAATTTACTATGCGGTGGATTTCCTGACCTCGACCACCCGGAGCCTTTTGAATCAGGGTCTGGAGGAATCCACGGGAGCCTGGCTGGAGGCGGAATCCAGGGATGTGGAGACCTTCCTGAAGGGCAAGGATTTCATCAGCGCAGCAGGGAAAAATGTGGTGGTTGTCGGCGGCGGCGATACCGGCAATGACTGCATCGGTACGGTGATGCGTCACGGCTGCAAGTCCGTGACGGCTTTGGAAATGATGCCGAAGCCCTCTGCCGTGCGGGCGGAGTCCAATCCATGGCCGGAGTGGCCGAAGGTCCTGAAGACCGATTACGGACATGAAGAGGCCATCAGCCGATTCGGACATGATCCGAGGGTGTATGAGACGACGGTCAAGGAGTTTCACACCAACAAAAAGGGCGAGCTCAAGGAAATCGTGACGGCAAAGGTACGCTTCGAAAACCGGCAGATGTCCCTGGTGGAGGGCAGTGAGAAAACCATTCCCTGCGACCTTCTGCTGATTGCGGCCGGCTTTACAGGCTGCCAGCCCTACACGGCGGAGGCCTTCGGAGTAAAGCTGACACAGCGGGGCGTGGTCGAGACAGCGGCAGAGGATGCCTATGCGACCAATGTGCCGAAGGTCTTCACGGCAGGCGATATGCACCGCGGACAGTCCCTTGTGGTATGGGCCGTCGCCGAAGGCCGCCGCTGCGCCCACGACGTCGACACCTTCCTGATGGGATACTCAAACCTGCGCGAATCATAAAGCGGTGCGCGCTCTCACTGTGAACGCCCGGGAGGAAGCTTGCTTCCCTCCGGGCGTTCACACGTGAGAGCGCATAGCGCGCATGCGTGACATGAGCAAGAATCCGAAGGATTCTGCGAATGAGGCACCGCTTTATGAGAAGG